>PLDW01000305.1:0-2744 GCA_003136315.1 Gemmataceae bacterium
CGTTTCCGCGATGTGGCACTAGCAGGAATCGTTTCTGGCGTAGCTGCTGTTTTAGTTACGGTAATTCTATGTCGGGAAGTTCCCAGGGCAGCCACGTACATCGGGGCGCCTCTTCTCATCGGTTTTGTCGGGTTCGGTGTTTGCTTCGCGCCGGGGTACAACGAGTTGGGCAGTTTCTCCCGGAGACAACGTGACTGGTTTGGGAATATCTGTGGTCTTTTCTGTATCCTGTCAAGCATCGTGATTCTAGCGTTTGTTTATATATCAAACTATCGTGATTAGAATGCATCAACACACTGCTAAGCCACTACCAAACTTCGCTAGCTAATCCTTCTTCAGCTTCACACACACCAGTTTGCTGCCATCGCGGGCGAAGAGCCGACCGTCGGCCAGGGCCGGGGCAGCCCGGGTTGGGCTGCCAAGGATCGTAGCCCGTGCCCGCTCCTTGTACCCTTCGGCCGACGCATCGAATCGCACCAACTCGCCGCCTTCGGTGAGAGCGAGTATCCCACCATCCACCGCGATTAGAGTCGCCGCCCCGAAGCGCGGCAGAGTCCACTTCACCGCGCCGGTCTTCCAATCCACACATCGGAGGTCGACCGCCCGGGCATCGACCCGGCCGTGAGCCCCGTACAAGTAATCCCCCACACGTACCGGGGTATTGTACTGGCACGACATCGATTTATCGTTCGACCACACTTCTTCGAGTTCTCCGCCCTTCGGTCGCAGCAGCACTGCCCCGGCCCCGTATGAGACGGTCAGGAAAATCTCGCCATTCCAGAGCAGCGGGGTGGCTGCGTTCACGCTCTCCCGAATGCGAGGTTTCCACGGGTAAGTGTAACGGACAGCCCCGGTGTCCGGGTCGAGCGCCACGAGCCCACTGCGGGTGAGGAAGATCGCCAGCGTCTGGCCACCGACCGCGCCGACGATCGGGGACGAGTAACTCGGTGGGTCGTCGGTGGCCTTCCACAGTTCCTTGCCAGTGGCCGCATCAAACGCCACCACCCCAGCCCCCTTCCCGCCTACATTCACAAGGAGTTTCCCGCCTGCCACCACCGGCGAACACGCGACCCCGAAAAACCCCTTGTCGGCGGCATAGTCGGTGAGCAGGTTCCGGGTCCAGAGTTTCCGGCCGGTTGTCAGATCGAGTCCGTGCAGGTCACCATTGGCCCCGAGAGTGAAGACTCGCTCACCCGCGATCACGGGAGTGGCGCGCGGTCCCTCGTCAAACCCGAAATCATCGCGGTATCGGGACCGGTAGGCGAATCGCCACCGCTCCTTCCCGGTGCCTGGGTCGAGGCACGCCACGATTTCGTCGTCCCCGACCCGATGGAACAGGACCAACCGGTCACCAGCCACTACTGGTCCAGCCCAGCCTTGCCCGACTTCGATCTTCCAGACCACCGGCGGGCCGCCCTTCGGCCAGTCCCAGGAAAGCCCGATTTCGGCCGATTGCCCGTCCCGAGTCGGGCCGAGGAACTGGGGCCAGTCTGCCGCCTGGATCGGAACGGAGAGAAACAGGACCAGGAGTGGGGGAAAGTAGCGGGACATCGTGACCTCCGGACTCGCAAACGGGTCTGACTCGGGACAGCAACTTGCGGGACGCCTGACCGACCTATATTATTATCGTGATTAATCCCGCGTCGGGCGGTCGTTTCCCCGGCGGTCGAGCTGAGAGTCAGAAGTGACCACCTTCCGCCGCTTTCGGAACACAGACCCGCCGGCCCTGGCCGACGTCTGGAACGAGTCGCATACCGCTCGCGGAGCGTATCCACTTCGCACGCCTGCTCTCCTGGAGCGGTGGCTCTTCAGCAAACCGTACTTTGACCACGCCGGGCTGGTAGTGGCGGAAGAGGAGGCGACCGGCCGGGTCCGGGGATATGCCGTCGCTGGCTTCGCCCCCACCCCCGACCAGACCGCACTGTCGTTCGCCGAGGGTGTCATCTGCTCGGTCGCTGTCCGCCCCGGGGACCGCCGCAAGGGGGTCGGGCGGGGCCTTGTCGAGCGTTGCGAAGCGTACCTGGCTGAGAAGGGAGCGCGGACCTTCCGGGCTGGTCCGGTTTGGCCGCAATGCCCGTTTGGATTTGGTCTGTATGGTGGGACCAACTGCCCGGGCTTTCTGGCCTCAGACCCCGACGCCGACCCGTTCTTCAAATCCCTCGGATACACCCCGGCCGGGCAGACACTCATCTTCCAGAAGAAGCTGGACCAGCCGCTGACGATGGCCGACGCCCGATTCGGGATGCTCCGCCGACGATACGACACCCAGACTCTCCGCGCAGCGGCGGTGTCAACGTGGTGGCAGGACTGCGTGTGGGGGACGCTCGAACCGGTCGAGTTCCGCCTGGTGGACAAGCTGGCGAACAACCTCCCGGCAGCACGGGCAGTGGTGTGGGAACTGGAGGGGTACGGGTGGCGATGGGGGTTCCCATCGGCCGGCATTCTCGACATGCAGGTCCGCCCCGACCTCCGTCGCCAGGGGCTCGCCAAACTCCTGATCGCCCAGATTTTGCGATTCCTCCAGGACCAGTTCTTCGGGATCTGCGAAATTCAGGCCCCAGCGGACCGCCCGGACCTCATCGGCCTGTGCCGGTCGGCCGGGCTTGAGCAGGTGGATGTGGGCACAACCTACACCAAGCCGGTGCCCGACTCGATGCAGATTCCCCTCACCCGCCCGACCGGGCAGACACCGAAGTGAGGGAAACGGCCGGAAATGACCTGCCACGCTTGTGCGTGCCACGGGC
>PLDW01000305.1:2782-5959 GCA_003136315.1 Gemmataceae bacterium
ATCGCTCAAGGGAGGGTCAGGCGGACTCGCCCTTTGCCTTCGCCAGTTCTTCCCGCAGGCGAGCGAGTTCGGCCTCGACCGCAGCTCGGGCCGCTTGCTCCGTAGTCAGTTGATCCCGGGTTGAGGTGAGTTCGATCCGAGTGGTGGAGAGTTCGACCCGTGTCGTGGACAGTTCATTCTGTGCTGTGGACAGTTCGACCCGTGTTGTGGACAGTTCATTCTGAGCTGCATTGAGTTGCCGGAGCAGTTCGTCGGGTAATGGGAGCAGCTCCCCCCGAAACCAGTATCGCACCCACCCATCAAGCAACCCGGCTTCGATCTCAAGTTCCGGAATCGCCAGTCGGCCGGACTCGTTCGGTAGAAGCGTCGTGAACTTTCCACCGACCATTCGGAATACAGACAGTTCCTCGCTGTCGGGGTAGAACAACAGGTAGTACGGGACTTTCAGCTCGTGTTCATACTTCTGGTGGTTATCCTCATAGTCCTTCCGCCGGCTGTTCTTCGAGACGTACTCCAGGACCAGAAACGGGCCAACCGGCTGGAGCGGGAGGTTGAAACTCGTATCCGCGTCGATCGGTTCTGGGTGGATGACCACGAAATTGTCCGGGACCACCTGCCCGGGTTTGTCGGGGTCTTCGCCCACGCGTGGATACTGCACGAGAAGTTCATTGAACACCTGCACGTCCGGCCTGACGGCACGGACCAGGGCGAAACTTTCGAGCGTGATCTCCCGCTGCCTGGCATGGTTTGTGGCTTCCATGAAATGCTCCAGCGGGAGGGAGCGGAGGTAGCGGTCGGCTGCCCACCCATAGATGAGCTTGGTACGGCCCGGATCGAAGGCAGCAGTTGGTGTCATGGGATCCTCGGACATAAACCCGGTCGTGGTGTCGCATCTGCGGAAACATGGTTAGACGGACACACGGGAGTGNNCAGGAGCCTCGCACTCCCATTATGCCGACGGTTGTTCCTGGTCATGAGACAGCCTCAGCGGGTTCCTGTCTCGGACGGTTGGTGGCAGTTCGTCGGATGGCCTTTCCCGCTAGGGGTTTTCCCACACCAGAGTGACGCGGGGGATCGGACCGGGAACCCAAAGGCGGATGTGACTGAGCGGGTCGTCCTGGCGATCCTTGTTCTTGGCTTCAACCATCCTGATATAGGTGGGATAGACCCGTAGCCCTTCGTTCATGTAGTGGAGGCTCAACCATACCTCACCATTTGCATCAGGAACGACATCCGTCAGGGTGATCCGGACCGGGCTGGCGCTCTCCCACTTCGCTTTCCCCTGCAGGATAAACGACTTCGGTCGGTCGAGGGCATAGATCATGATCGGTAGCCCACTCTCCTTCAATCGGGCAACTGGCCGGGCCATTGGCAAGCGGCCCCAGCGTTCGGTGGCGACAGGGCTACGACAGACGACCCAGCCGACGTTGTACCAGGTACAGAATTGAGCCAGGGAGGCGTCCGATAATTCGTCCAGCGGCCGGCCGTTCAGTTTCCCGTCCCGGAGTCCGCAGAACGAGAACTCCATTCCTGCATCGTGGTCGAACCCGCCGATGTAAGCTCGGTCGGTGTGGAATGGAAGCAAGGCCGTCCAGTTCCAACCGGGGCGGGTGTCGGTGGTGTCGTCCCAGAGTATCCGGGCGTCCACGGTGGTGTGTTCCCGGAGCGCTGCAATCACCTCTTCCTGGTCAGCCGAGAACCCGATCATGAGCGGATCGGCACGGAGCCCAGCCGCACCGGCAAGAGGCCGACCTGGGCCATCTGCCCACCCGGCCAGAACCAACCCCAGGACGGCCACGACTGCTCCCGCCGGGGCGAGCCAGAGCCGATCCAGCAACTTCCACACCCCGAGCCCAGCCGGCAGCGCAACAATCCCGGCGGTCAGGGGGATGAGCCGTTCGGCAGCGTCTGTGGGCATTCGCGGCCAGGCCGCGAGAATCCGGGCGATGGTGACCGTCACCAACCCGACCGCAACGAGCAATCCGACAACCGCTCGATTCCCGGACCGCCAGAGAACAATCAGCCCAACCACTCCGGTGGCGAGGAGGAAACCGCCCCAGGGAACGTATCCGATGAGTGTGCCGTAATCGCCTGGTGTTCCGAGGATCGCCTCCCAGGTTGGTAGCGGGATATGGTCCGATGGGGACGGTTGACGGAGCCACCAATACCGTGCCCAGTCAACCAACCACCACAAGTTCGGGGCCAGTCCGGCGACGAGGATTCCGGCCAGCCCGAGGTGCCAGGCGAGTTCCCTCCGCGGAGCGTAGACCAGGTAGTATCCGATCAGGACCGGTGTCAGTCCGACCCAGACCACCGGGTGGGCATACCACCCGGCCGCTGCGACCCCGGCCAGAACGAGCCACGAGTCGACCCCATACCACCGGGCGTAGCGACCGAGCCAGGGCACCAGCACGATCACTCCGAGCCCGGCCATCAGGAAATCGATCTCCCCATCCTCGATCAGTCGACAGACCGGCCACGACCACCCGAGAACCACTCCACCCGCCCCGGTCAGGACGGCGGCACCGGCCGGAAGCCCGGCCCCGCGAGCGGCAAGCACGACCGCCACAGGGATGAGCAGAAGGCACACAAAGAGCCCAATCTTGTAGACGCCTGGTCGGAAGTTCCCACCGCTGAGGACCAGGAAGAGTTCTGCCGGACGGCATCCCCCATCGAACACAGGGGTCTTGGGATACCCGGCCTGGAACCCGGGGTCGTAACAGGTGGTCGTTGCCTGGTCGTGGAACGCCCGCGCGCCGAGGATTCCGTGATACAGATGGAGTGGGTGGCGGCCAGACAGCACGGGACGGTCATCGAGAACCGCAGCGAACGATCGGTCGGGACCGAACAGAGCCAGTGCGAGCCCGGCCTGGGCAAACACCAGCCCCACCACTCCAAGCAGCCAGAGTGGGCGGTGGCGGAACCCGTCGGTCGGCATCTCGTCCATGAGAGGAAATCCTAAGGCGACCGGCAGAAGAAAGATGACCCGCCCTTGGGACTTGCCGCTCCGGGGCCGCCCCGTTGGGCGACCCGGTACGGCTGGCTTCGCGGGGAGATCTCCCTACCCCGCACGCCACACGGGAACATAAACTGTGCGAGGATAGCCGGAACTCGCCCCGTGGGGCAAGGCGGGTTCAAAACGCGAGCAATCCGAGGGTGTGCGACATGGTTTGCGAC
>PLDW01000319.1 GCA_003136315.1 Gemmataceae bacterium
CGAGTCTGCCAGACGCTTGACGCCTGGGTCTCCATTCAAGAAACGGTCACTCGCGGAGCGAGTGACCTACTTTCCCGCCTGGAATGCGACAGCCTCTGCGGCTTCCTGTATCAGACCCGACTTCATCGAGGCGCGCAGCCCGGAGTGACGGAAGTCGTTCTACGGCAAACGGTCGCCTTCGTTCAGCGCGGCCCGGCCCGTCGGCCAGCATTGCAGAAAACCCTGGACACGCGGCGGGTTGCGCAGGTAAGGTTGATAGGGAAACGTACGCAACCCTCGCTCCGCCCTCCGCCTACCATCTGGCACGCATTCGTCTCAGCGTGTTTTTTCCGGATCTGCACCAGATGGGCATCGATGCGGAGTTGCTCGGGGCCAGTTGGTGCAGCAGACGACGCGGAACGTCGCAACTGACGTTCCCCCGGAGACCGGGGAACGAGGGAAGAATGGGGATTGGTGTTTTCACAAATGTAGGTGGCCGCAACCATGCCCAAAGCCATCACCGTTCTTCACATTTCCGACATGCAGTTCGGAAAGTATCATCGTTTCGCGGAAAAAAGCGGCGATCTGCCAAACACGCGCGATAACCTCGCCACCCGCCTGATCGACGACCTCAAACGACTTGAGAACCAGAACCAACTCCGCCCCGACCTCATCATCTGCACGGGCGACCTCGCCGAATGGGGGATGGCCAAAGAGTTCGCCGATGCGTTCGCGTTCCTGGGCCAATTATGTCAGCACTACAGCTTGCCGCGTAGCCGCTGCATCGTCATCCCCGGTAATCACGACATCAATCGCAGCAGTTGCGAAGCCTACTTCATGGAATGCAAGGCGGATGGCGAAGCTCCCGTCTTCCCCTGGTTCCCCAAGTGGAAGCACTACAAGGCCGCGTTCGACAAATTCTATGCTGGGTTCCCGGGCATCACCTTCGACTCGGGAACACCGTGGTCTTTGTTTGTCCACGAAGACCTCAATGTTGTCGTCGCGGGGCTCAATTCCACGATGGATGAGGGCCACGAAGCCGCCGTGAATGCGGATGATCGGAAAGACAAGGGCCATCACGGGCTCTGCACCGAGCCTCAGCTTGATTGGTTCAAGAAACGTCTCAGTGACCCGCAGTTTGAAGGCTGGCTGCGGATCGGGGCCGTCCACCACAACGCGATTCGCGGCTGCCGTCAGGACGATGAGAACCTCCGCGATGCCGATACGCTGGGTGGCATGCTCAAAGACCACCTCCATCTCCTGCTTCACGGCCACACCCATGAGGCCAAGTCTGACTTGCTCGCCAAAAAAGTGTGGGTTTATTCCACCGGTAGCGCTTCCCTCAAGACCAGCTCTGAGACTGCCCCAGTTCCCACTGACATCCCAAACCAATACCAGTTCCTGGCCATCCAACAACGGGCGATCGCTCGATATTGCCGTCAGTATGCCCCACGCAACACGCCGCCCGAGTTCATTGCCGACGTCAGGCAGTCACCGAGCAAAGACAAGTGGATTATCAAAGATAAAGTGGATCTGAGCAGCGTAAAGTATTTCATTGAGGAACCCAAACCCAAAACCAGCCGCAAGAAAAGCGATGTTGCCCCGCAGCCACCCGTCAGCGCCATCCCAAAACCACCCGCCCTCTACGCGGAGCCCGACTACATCGGCTCCCACCGGTTCGTCGGCCGCGAGACCGAACTACGCGACCTCAGCGATTGGGCGAACCGCTCCGACCCCACCAACCTTCTGCTGTTTGAAGCAATCGGCGGCAATGGCAAGAGCATGCTCACCTGGGAGTGGACCACAAAGCACGCCACCAACGCTCGCCTCGCCAAAGACCCGTGGGCCGGGCGATTCTGGTATTCGTTCTACGAGCGCGGCGCCATCATGGAGGACTTCTGCCAGCGCGCCCTGGCCTATATGACCGGCCGACCGCTGGCCGAGTTCAAGAAGCGCAAGACAGCCGAGATGAGAGACGAACTTTTTGCCCTGCTTCATGCCCGGCCCTGGCTGCTCATCCTCGATGGACTCGAGCGAGTCCTCGTCGCCTACCATCGCATTGACGCCGCCGAAGTCCCGGACGAAGAAGCCAACGCCCCCACCGACAAAATCCTCAACCGCAACCCCTGCGACGCCATCCGCGACGAGGACAGCGACCTCCTCCGCGCCCTCGCCGCCTGCGCCTCGTCGAAGGTGCTTGTCAGCTCACGGCTCACCCCGCGCGTCCTGGTCAATCCCTCGGGACAACCCATCCCTGGCGCGCGCCGCATCACCCTCCCCGGCCTGCGCCCGCCCGATGCCGAGGCGCTACTGCGCCAGTGCGGCATCACCGGCGAGAGCGCTGCCATCCAGGACTACCTGCGGCAAAACTGCGACAACCACCCCCTTGTCATCGGCATCCTCGCCGGCCTCATCGCCAACTATCTTCCTGACCGCGACAACTTCGATAGCTGGAGCAGTGACCCCAGCGGCGGAGCCGCCCTCGACCTCTCCAAGCTCGACCTCATCCAGCGACGCAATCACATCCTCCACGCCGCCATCGCCGCCTTGTCCAACGGCAGTCGTCAACTGCTTTCCACCCTCGCCCTCCTGTCCGAGTCTGTTGACTCCAAAACACTCGAAGCCTTCAATCCTCACCTGCCACCCGAGCCTGAGGAAGTGCATAAACTAGAACCCCCAGAGAAAGACTGGGATTGGGACGATGACCTGTGCGAGAACGAAAAAGCCGAGCGGCGCACGCAATACGAAGCCGCCCTCGCACGCCGAAAAGAATATGAAAAGGCGCTGGGGGCATGGCGTGCAGCTGCGGAGGTTCGCGAAGCCCCGAAGAAACTGGCAGAAACCGTTCGCGATTTGGAGCAGCGCGGACTGCTGCAATACGATGGTCGCGAGCACCGATACGACCTCCACCCCGTCGTCCGAGGCGTCGCCGCTGGCGGTATGAAGGCGGAAGACAAGGAACGCTATGGCCAGCGCGTTGTGGACCACTTCTCAGCCCAGCCGCACAACCCGTATGAGACGGCCCAGACCTTGGAGGATCTAAGTTCCGGCCTGCACATCGTCCGTACGCTACTAAAGCTCGGGCACTACCAGAAGGTGGTGGATGTTTGGCGCGGTGGCTTGTCGAACGCACTCCTCTTCAACCTCGAAGCCTATACGGAATCTCTGTCGCTAGTGCGATCGATATTCCCGGCAAGGTGGGATGAATTGCCGAACGACGTGCGTAAATCGGATGCAGCCTACCTCGCGAATTTCGCGGCTCTTGCTTTGGAGGGTTGTGGTGAATCCGAGGTAGCCATCTCTGCATATGGGGCCGCGGTTCGAGTCGGTTTGGAAACAGGGGACTGGAGGGAAGTGCAGACCTTCCTCAGCAACATCTCCAACAGCCTATACAACCTGCAACTGCTGTCAAAAGCCTTCCGCATGACTGCCCTCTGCCTCGACCTCGCCACCGTGCGCGACGATGAGGGCCGCCTTTTCTGGAGTCGGGTCTTTCTCTTTTTCCGCCAGGCCCATCACGGCAACTGGCAGGCTGCGGAGGCGATGTGGCGGCTGCTCGATCCCATGGGGCGTGACTGGTCGCGGAATCTGTATCGTCAGGGCGAGGCGGAGAAAGCTTTCGCCTATTGTCGATTCTGGCAAGGCACTTTGCATGAGGAGCTCCTCACGACCGCAGCAACTCTCGCAGAGAAGGACAACAACCGGCTAACCATCCGCCGTCTCCACTGCCTCCGCGGCTGCTGGCGCCTGGAACAGCGAGACTACCCCCAAGCCGTCGCCAGCTTCCACGAATCCGTCCGCATGGCCCGCGAGCGACGCCTCGTGGACGCCGAGTCCGAGACCGGGCTAGCCCTGGCCAAGTTCCACCTCGGCCAGCTCACCGGGGACGACGCCCGTAGCGAAGCCGAGCGCCTGGCCCAACGGCGCCAGTTCTCGCCTCGCTATCTCGCCATGCTCTGGCTGGCCATCGGCGACCCCGACCACGCGAAGCACTACGCCCTGGACGCCTACCACTGCGCCTGGGCCGATGGCGAACCGTATGTCGACCGCTACGAACTCACCAAGACCACCGAACTCCTCCAGGAGATGAATGTCCCCATCCCGCGGTTGCCGCCGTACGATCCGTCGAAGGACAAGCCCTTTCCCTGGGAAGCCGATGTCCGCGCTGCCATCGAGAAACTTCGCGCTGAGAAGGAAGAAAAAGAGAGGAAAGCCGTGAAGAAACCGGATTAGCCCCAATCCCGTTGCACGAGACGGATTGCGGGCCGAACAAGCGACGTAAGGCGAGGTTCAGAAGAAAGTTGAGCCGCGTATGGGCCTGACCGATGCCGGGCCGCCCTCCGTGGCAGCCCAGCTTGCGGAGCAATCCCGTTCACTGGGATCGGTCAAGACTTGGCCCACTCGACGATCGCGGTCCCGGGAGCGAGAACCGACTCCCCGAATCTGGACCCCCCGCGCGCCCGATCTGCGGTCGGCTGTCGCCTGGGATCGTGGGGCAACGATTTCGGACCGCCTTGCGGGGGAAACGCGACATGCCAGAGCGTGATGAACCTCGCTCCGATCACGAGGAGCGAGTGGGTGAGGCGGTGGCCTGGTACTTCCAGTCCTTCGAGGCGGGGAGTCCCCCGGACCCGGCCGCCTTCCTCGCCCGCTTCCCGGACCTGCGGCCGGAACTGGAGTCCTTCCTGGCTGACTCGATGGATGCTCGTGCCCCGAATTCGGGACTGCTCCCAGTCGGAAGTCAGGTCGTCCTGGCTCGGGTGTCGGGATGGGGGGTTCTGTTCGATCGGGAGTGTTGAGCCGACGAATCCTGTAGCGGTACGCATTTCGTCTGGGCGTTCAAAGGCAAACGAACAGCCCGGCAAGCCGAAACGACGACGGCACCCGCTACGTCGCCACGATGCTCAGCCGAGGGGGATCCCGCCGATCCCGCCGAGGTCGGTATCCGGGTCGCCAACCTGTCCGCCGAGCGGGTAGCTTTTCTCCTCAATGAACCGTGACCCCAACAGATCGTTGATTCGCCGCTTCAGCTCTGCGCGGCGGTCATTATTTTTGTAGACAGATCGTGCTGACTCCACAAACGCGGGGCTGAAGTCCCCAATGCGTTCGCATCCTCGAAGGTGCTCTTCCACATCCCAGAGCACCTCATTCACCGCTGCCAGATCCCGAACGAGATCGGACAGCCCAGGTACGTTCCGTATCGCTCGCTCCCTGACCTCTTCCAGCGCGGCTCGCTCAGTCCGGACGTGACCGAGCTTGGCCGGATCACTCAATCGGGCAAGCTTGAGATCGAGGATCGTGATCTTGTCCAGTAGCTCCCCTGGGGAAATTTCGACCGCGATGCTCACCCCTCCCCTTCGCCCTGACGCCCATTTCGCCAGCTCGACGGCCATCCGACTGAACACCTCCGACCAGTTACCGAGCGACTGCTGCCGGAAGAGTCGCATCGACGGATACCACCTCGTGTCTTCACGACCGGTCAACCACCGCCAGTCTGCGACCGTCGACAGGGCAAGCCACACCGGCACCCCGAGTGCGCCAGCCAGATGCCCGGCCGCAGTGTCGACGGTGATCACCAGATCCAAATGTCTCATCACTGCAGCCGTGTCCAGGAACGCACCACTGGCCGGATCGGGATCCAGGTTCAGTTCCTGGACCCGGAACTGGGGCGGGGTTGTTGCCAGTTGATCCATTCCCGGCCCAGCCTGGAGAGAGAAAAACTTGACCCCAGGCACTTCGGCCAGGGGAGCGAACGCGACCAGCGGGACCGACCGAAACCGGTCCCACTGAAAATGTTGACTTCCCTGCCACACCACCCCGACCCGCAGTTCCCCGCCAGAACGGTCTCCCAGGCGATGGCCCCACGCCTCGACTCGCTGGGAATCGGCAAACAGGTAGGGAATCTCCGCCGGCATGGTCTGGAGCGTCGTTCCCAGGACCGCCGGCAGGCTCATCAACGGGATCTGGACGTCGTAGCTCGGGACGCGATCGCCCCTGGTCACCACGACGTCGATCCCCGGACAGGTGGACAGCAGCGGCTTGAGGGAGGGCTGGCAGTCAAGCACAACGGTTGCGCCCCGGGCCTTGACGAGCGGGGCGAACCGGACGAACTGGATCGTGTCGCCGAGCCCCTGCTCATACCACAGAAGGATGGTCTTGCCGTCCAGCGGAGTACCATCCCACCGGGGCTGTGGGAACGATCGCTTGGGTGCCTTCGCACGACGCCAGCGCCATTCGTACTCGACCCAACCGCGGGCGTAATCGCCGGCCTGGAGCAGGACCAGCGAGCGGTTATACCGGGTGGTGGCTGAGGTCGGATTGAGACGGATCGCCATATCGTACTGGGCCAGTGACTCCTCAAACTGGCCCTGTTCCTTGAGGGCCGCAGCGAGGTTGCAATGGGCGAACGAAAACCGGGGATCGAGCCGCAGCGCGGCCTCGTACGCCTCCTCCGCCCTGGCAAACTGGCCGACGCCGGCCAGGGCCATCCCAAGGTTGTTATGAGCGTCGGCTGCTGCCGGGTTGAGCCGGATCGCCTGCCGGAAGAGGATGACGGCCTCGGCCGCGCGGCCACCATCGAACAGGGCGAGCCCGAGGTTGTTGAGTGCCCCGAAGTGATCGGGCTTGAGCCGGATCGCCTCCTCGAAATGAACGATCGAATCGGCCCCTCGGCCCGTATCTTTGAGGACGGTGCCGAGGTTGAAGTGGGCCTCGGCATAGTCGGGCCGGATCCGGATAGCCTCGCGGAGGTGGACGAGAGCCTCGTCCGATCGACCGCTTCGGGAGAGGGCAACCCCCAGATTGAGCCGGGCCTTGGCGTGGCCGGGGTCAAGCTGGACGGCCCGCTCCAGCAGGGGAAGTGCCTCACCCGGCTTCCCGCTCTGCGCCAGGGCTACCGCGGCCTTGACGAGATCGTCGGGGTGATCCACCGGAGGAGCGGTGTCGGGTCCGGCGATCTGAGGGGCGGCTGGGGTTCGTGTCATCGTCGTTCGGTGAGAGTGATCGGAGTGGTTGAGGATTTATCCTCTCACAGACATGCCCTGTTGGCGAGGGAAGTCGAGAGATTTTCGCGGCCACGTCAGGACCGTCGGACGAGCCGTAGGGTGCGAACCCGACCGACCTCCCGCACGCGCGGGTCGCTCTGGAGCAGCCCCTCGTAAAACTGCGTGACCCCCGGCCAGACTCCGATATCGTGGAACGCGATGATCCCGCCCGGGACGACATGCCGGGACCAGCATTCCCAGTCGGCCCGAGAGGCCGCGTAAGAGTGGTCGCCATCGATAAACAGGAGCCGGATCGGGCCGGACCAGGCCGCGCCGATTTCAGTCGAGGCCCCGACCCGGGGCTCAATGGATGTCTCCAGCCCGAGCCGTTTGAGATTGGCGAGGAATGCCGGCAGGGTGCTCCCTACCTGGACCAGCTCGGGGATGGGGTGTGACCCACCCGGGGAGTGTTCGGGCGAACCGCGGAAGTGGTCAACAGCCACCACCCGTTCGCGTTTGGCGTCCCGGCACCCGGACGCCAGCCAGGCGGTGGAGCGACCGAACAGGCTGCCGATCTCGACGACCGCTCCGCGACCGGGGCCGTCTCTGGCCCACAGATAAAGGGCGTAACCCTCGTGCGGGTGGAGGAACCCGGTGACGGGCTCGATCCGATCGCGGAGGGCCTCGAAGTGGGTCGCCGCCCGCAGGGCGTGGCCGATGAGCGGGGCGGCTCCTTCCGGTGTCCCGCCGAGTGCAGCGACCACACCCGCCCGATCGCGAACCCAGTCGAGGTGACTGGCGTGAGCGACGACGAGTTCGGGCTCGCCCTCTGCGTGCTGAGTGAGGATGAGCCGGCCGTCGACGACCTCGGTCCGGTCGAGAAAACGGTCGAGGTGGCTACCGGGCCGGTAACGGTAGCGGTAGAAAGGCCGATCGAGCCAGGCAAGGCGGAAGTGACGGTTCAGGGCCTGTCGGAAGGCGAGGTCCTCCCCGCCGAACGGACCGCGAAAGGCCGCGTTCTCGGGGAACCCGCCAAGAAGGTCGACGGCAGCCCGACGGACGACGAGGTTGGACGGGAGCGAGCGGCCAATGGCAGCAAGCTGGACGGGGTGGGCCGGCCGGGTACATTCCACAAGTTCGATGGCGGTCACCACCCCGGCGAAGGTCGGGTCGGCATCCAGGATGGGAAGGGCCGCGGCGAGAAACCCGGGGGCATACTCGTCGTCCGCATCCAGGAAGGCGACACAACGGCCAGTGGCGGCGGCGAGTCCGGTGTTGCGGGCGGCTGCCGGCCCGCCGTTGACCGGTCGGCAGATGAGCCGGACGCCCGGCAGATCGGCGACAACGGCCGCAGACCCGTCGGTAGAGGCGTCGTCGACGACAATCACGTCCGTTCCAGCGACACCCTGCGCGAGTACGGACCGGACGGCCCCTGCCACGAAGGGCGCGGCGTTGTAGCACGGGATGATGACGGAAATGGGAGGGGAAGGCATGGTTTTGGGGCGAGGAGGGACGCAGAAGGGCCGTGAGAGTGGTGTAGTATGAGAGAACGGCAGCGGCGATGTGTTCCGTTTTCGCGGGAGTCGGGTTGCAACTTCGATCTACCACAGCGAAAGTGCTGGAGCTCGGGCCGCTCGCGTTGTCGTTAACACTCGTCAGGTTCCCGCCTGCGCCGACACCCATAGTCAGCGTGATCATAGGCGGATTCGACTCCAAGGCGACTTGGCCAGCACTGTACTACGTTAAGCTTTAGGTCCATCTAGAGATTGCCAATTCATGGAAGAATGACATTATCAAAGCAATCACGATTTGGGACACGAATTCCAATTCACGTTTCTGAGTGACAATCGACGGAAATATTGCTGGAGCTCGGGGTATGGGGAAGTAACATTGGAGGTAATTCGGCTACGATCTCCCACCACAAACACTTGGATTACAGCGAAGACTGCGAACTATAGCCCCGCAACCCACGAGTACCGTAATCCGTTTTGGTCTTGGGATTTCTCTCAGGCTACCGCACTATGCTTTCCCTTGAAAATCGCGTGTTTTCGCGATTGCAGCCTATTGCAGCCTGAGATTTCAAGCAATCATTTTCAGAAACACGCGAAATGTAAGGCTTTTATAGTACGGTAGCCCTGGGATTACTCCTCAGGTAGGGAGATTCGGAGGCCTGAGATTCGTTCTGGAGTAGATTGTAACAGGCTAATAAAATGTCGCGGTGGATAGGGTCCAGCACAGATATACATCTGACCATCATCTTTTGTGACAATGATGGGATAATTGCCTGTTATAGGTGGATTTCGCTTTCGATGAAGTAGTGAGCGTGGAGTCCAGTAGAACACCCACGCAAAATCGTAATCTTCGATTTTCTCACGAACGACGACCCATGGATCGCTAGCATCCATCTGAGGTATAGTTGCGATAAACCTCTCAATCAACCTAGTGGCCATGTGGATATCTATCATTTCATCTCTCCCGCTTTGAACATTGGAACCTCTCCGCCTCCTCGGGAAGTAATCAGTAGATCGATATCGCTTGCGGCCCAGCCGTCAGTAGCATCTCGTGGCCCAAACTCGGCGATTGGGTCTGTAACTAGCTTTCCCTGCTGACCATCCCAAAATTCGACCCGATCTGCACGCCTGATGACGTTAAAAAAATGGCCTTGTTGGCCTTTTCGATACATCATAATAATACCTGTGCTATTATTTGGCAGCATTGCCATCTCGGAAACAACCTTATCAATGCCTTTGCTTGCCTTGCCCATCGGTACAAATTGCTTCCCATACAGCGTGGCGATACTCCCAGGACTTGTACCTGCGATCCTCAGTTGTGCAGGAACAGCATTTCCCGTTCTCAGGAGGACGTCAGTTGCCACCGCACAGTCAGCACAGTTCGCTACCCTACCAACTTCATTCGCACCAGAGTTTATAAGCTTAATTCTAGCCGCAATAATTGTTGTCTTCTCGACTCCCGATGCGGTTGGCGGGAATTGCCCTTTGTTTCCAGGGAATGATTTTCCACCAATCGGAATCCCATCTGGGGTGGCAATAGGCTCCGGTGCTGCTGCCTGAGGCGCTACAGGTTCTGGTACTGGTGGGCGAGGAGTCGAAGGTGCGGTTGGCATCGTTGGATTCGCCACAGGAGCAGACGCTGGTGTAGGGACACGTACTTGCCCAGGTGGACGTGTAAACTGAAGCACTCTTCGTCCCCGGAAAATTGCCACTTTAGAAATTCGATATCCCTGTTTCAGCATCCAGAATACACTTCGAAGTACAACAGGTGCTCCCAACTGTGTAGCGACCTCGATCCCGACATGCACTCCCATGTCGATGAGGATTGGCGTAAATTCCTTGGCGGCTTCATTCTCCGTCTTAGTCGGATCCCACTGCGTCACCATTGCGCCAGCCTGCAAACCATTCATCTTGGCTGCATTGTCGTTAATCGTGTCAGCATCGACACGTGCTTGCTCAGCCCTCTTATAAATGTCTCCAATTGCGTTGGCCAAGTAGTCCGCGCCCCATCCAGAACGACTCGAATTAATCCAAATCAGTTTATTTGTATAATCGACCAGCCATCGATTATCATCGTGTGAAATATCGTATCCTCGTTCCCTCATAGCATTGATTCGGCGACGTGAAATATCAACCGTGAGATCCGTGTCGTTTGTCTGCCATAGCGCGCCGACATGGGAAGGTATGAGACCCTTCTCAATCTCTTGATACTCGATCCCACGCGTGACAATGTGCCACCCGCCATGCTCTAGCAGATACTCGGCAAACAATTTGATATCTTCCGAATGTCTTTCTCCCAACTTACCGAACAATTCCGAGACAGTGTACTCCCCGCTCGGATCCACTCCATCCGTCGGCCCATTCCCAACGAACGCGCTGGCGTTCGGCCCTGGGGTCAGGCCGAGCGGATCCTGGCTGGTCCACTGCTGCGTGGTCGGGTCGTACCAGCGGTCGCCAAAGTGAACGAAACCGGTCGCCGCGTCATACAGCCCGCCCTGGAACCCGTAGGTCTGCCCACTCGACGGCCCTCCCGAGGTGATGTTCCCGAAGGCGTCATAGGTGGCCGAGGCCAGCACCGTTCCCGAGTTGTCAAAGACCGCCACCACGGACCCCTGTCGGTCCGCTGCATACCAGCTTACCGCGCCGGCCAATGTGATGGTAGCCAGTGGTTGCCCGAATCCCGCCCCGAACACTGTCCACGAGCCCACCGTCCACCCGCCCGACCCGTTCGACACCAACGCGGCGTAGTCGTTGTAGTTCTCGTTGCCTATCGGGCTCGGCTGGGCTGTATCCCACCCATCCACGGCATAACGCACATTCGAGACGACCGTCCCGGAGTCCGTCTCCGTTCGACCCACCAGGTTCCCGAACACGTCGTAAACGTAATTGATCACCACCGAGGGCGTGCCGCCGACCGTCGCCGCTTCTGTGGCCGAGGTCATGTGACCGTTGAAGTCGTAGCTGTACGTCCAGACCGTCCCACCCGCGATCAACGACTTCTGCGTCATCTCGCCAGCGGCATCGTAGGTGTAATCCCACGTCCCATCCGATGACACCTGATTGTCGGCACCAGGCGTCAGACCGCCGCTCGTCGGCACGCCGTTCAGGTCGTAGGTGTAGGTCTGCGACCCGGCCGACGTGAGTTCGCCATCCGCATCGTAGGTGTAACTGGTCGTCGTGCCGTCGAGCGTCTGGCTCGTCAGTCGATCGTCCGAGTTGTAGGTGTAGCTGGCCGCGAGCACCGATCCGGCCGCACCCGAGGTCGATACCCCCGTCACATTCTCGTCCTGGTCGTAGCTCGTTGTCGTGCTCCCCACCGACGTGCCGCCCGACGACCGGGCCAGTCCCGTTTCCTCCCCGTCCGCGTTGTCGGTCATCGTCAGCGTCGCATCGGTCCCCGCCGCGGCCAGCGACCGGCTGGTCAGATCTCCCTCATCATCGAAAGTGCTGGAGACTGCCCCGCCGGCCGAATCGGTCACGCTGGTGCGGTTCCCATCCTGGTCGTACTGGAATGTCAGGGTGATACCGAACGGGTCGACGACCGACGCCACCTGATCATCTTTGGTGTACATGAATGTGTACGTACCGACGCTGTTCGAGGCCGTCAGCATGTTGTCATCGGCGTCGTAGGTGAACGACTCCGTCCCCGCCGAGCTCCCGTCCGCGTTGGTCCAGAGCACGCCCGTCACGTTCCCATCCGCATCGTACTGGGTGGCGATCTGCCGACCGAGCGGGTCGGTCGTCAGGGTCGCCTCTCCATCGCCGTTGTAGGCCGTCGTCGTGTGGCCCAGAGGGGTTGTTGTCAAGGTGACTTCGTCATCGGCGTTGTAGGCCCAGGTCGTGATATTCCCGTCCGGATCGGTCTCCTGGATCTCATTCCCATCGGCGTCGTACAGGGTGGTAGTGGTTTCATGGAGCGGGTCGACGACCGACGTTACCGCGCCGTCCGCATCGTAGGCAGTGGTGGTGGTGATGTTTTGGGCCACGTCGATGACGGCGGTGGCTTCATCGTCGGCGTTGTACACGGTGGTGGTGGTGAAGCCGCGTGGGTCGACGGTCTGGGTGACGTTCCCATCCTGGTCGTAGGCGGTCAGGGTCGTATCGCGATTCGCGTCAGTGCTGGCTGTCACCTCGCCATCGTCATCGTACAGGGTCGTTGTCGTGAACCCACGCGCATCGAGGACGGTGGTGGCTTCGTCGTCCGCGTTGTAGAGAGTCGTGGTGGTGAAACCGCGACCGTCGACGGTCTGTGTGACATTGCCATCCTGGTCGTAGGCGGTCAGGGTCGTGTTGCCGTCCCCGTCCGTCGAGGCCGTCACCTTGCCATCGTCATCGTACTGGGTGGTCGTCGTGAACCCGCGCGGATCGACCACCGCGGTAGATTCATCGTCCGCGTTGTAGAGGGTCGTGGTGGTAAAACCGCGACCATCAACCGTCTGTGTGACGTTGCCATCCTGGTCGTA
>PLDW01000055.1 GCA_003136315.1 Gemmataceae bacterium
TTAAGACCTGCCCCCCGCCTTACCACTCTCTTCACATGGCTCGAAGAGCGGTTCCCCGGGTGGGAGCTGGTGAAACTCTTTATCGAAGTGAAAGCTATCTCTGGTTGCCGTCTAAACGATCTCTGTCAAGTTCAATCTACCCAGTTGCTCGGGGGCACATTGACCATCACCCCCGATCAGGACAAAACCCACCGCGAAAGGATTATCCCGCTACCTCCCAACCTCTCGGCACGCTTGCACGCGATCAAAGGGCCGATCTACCTCTGGGAACACTACACCGAAGATGCGAAAATCCACCGGAAGGGGAGGCGGAACGCAGGGAAGTTCCGCCCCTCCTTGATGTACAACGGGATGAAATGGGTTTTCAAGGAATATCAGCAAGCCCACCCCGAGGCGAAGATCAAAAGCCATGACTTGCGGAAGCGGGCCATCACTCTCACCGCGATGGCCACTCAAAGCATTGACCAGACCGCAGCGGCAATCGGAGTCACCGGCCAGACCGCGACCCGATATTACGTGGACTCCAAAAAGGCGTTCGATGGAACCGAGTTGATGCGGAAAATGCTTGGAGTTCTTCGACCCCAGAAGCCAGCCTCAGAACAGCCCGACGATGGCCCCAAAACTTGAAAAAGTAACGGCCCCAGAAAGCTACTTTGAGTTCTGGGGCCACCCTTATTCTAGGGCCTTTCTAGGGCCGCTCGAAACCTCACTTTCCATAAGTCCTTATTTTTCTAGTACCCCCGGCGCGATTTGAACGCGCGACCCCCGGTTTAGGAAACCGCCGATCGATCTGTGAAAAGCCCTTGAAACAAAGCAACTCGTAAGGTCAATATTTTCTGGATGCCCCCAGGGATGCCCCCGAACCTGCGAAACGCTCCTTCACCCCCCACCCCCAGCGCTTCCGCAGTTCGCCCACGGCATCCCTGACCAGTCGGGGGCCTTCCTCGGCTCGATCCCGCAGCAGGTTATCCCCGATACCCGCACACGATCACAGTTCGCCTGCAAACGCCTTTGCCAGAACCGCGGGAAGGAGGGCGTCTAACTCGGCCGCCGTCTCAGTCTGGAGCGCTCGCAGGACGTCCGTTTTCGCCTGGAGGGCGTCCAGGTGGGCAACGATCCGCTGTTGCTCGGGGAGGGGTGGAGTGAACACCCTGAACGCTCTCAACTGCCGTTGGTTGATCGACGCGAGATTGGTCGTCTGCTTTGAAGCACTCTGGAAGTAGGATTTGCCATATGGAGAGGCGAATATCGCAGACAAGAATTCGGGCACAAACATCTCTGGCGATGATCTAATACGGAAAATATGGTTCTGATGAATGCAGGTGGGAACCTCCCCACGCCAGACTGTCCCCCGTCCAAGTTTATCCCAGTCTCCACCTTCGGTAATTAACAAGTCTCCGGGCTTGAGTACCCATTTTTCTACCTCGTTTGGTAAGACCGTGACTTGCTTTATCGTGGCTAGATCCAACCGGCCATCTTGGACGTTTGCTACACGGAGATAGGGCACAGATATTGTATTGCCAAGGAGAGTTCGACCCAGCGTGACCCCAGAGCGGATGTCGGCAACGTTTCCAAGGGCAGCCTCGGGCCAGGATGAGTTCCGAGCTGTCTCGAATAGTTGGTTGAGCCAAGATGAGCGGACTACCTGAGCCATCGGGGACGTTTCCTCCCGCAGTTGGCGTGCTTCGGTGATCTTCCCCGTCACCGCCTCCACCCGAGCCACGATCCGCCCTTGCTCAGCCAAAGGCGGGAGGGGAAATCGGTAGCTCAAAAAGTCAACCGGATTCAGTCGCCTGCGGCGAACATTCGTCCCAGTGCTTACCCCACCGAATTCTGGCCAAACAGAAGCTCGTTTGAAGTACGATTCCAGGAATGTAGGAATCAGCCGATTTGTGTTGATGGCGAAGACGGGGTACTCAGTTGAGACGACTAACCCGTCACATTCGCGGGGCACCAGTGCGTATGCCCCTTCCCAGGCCATCAATTTGGGGTAGACAAAATCACCCGCTCGTAAGCGAGTAAGGCGTGGATAGGCGAACTCTCGCCCCACTTTCGTCTGTCCGACGAACGCCCCTCTCCCGAAACAGTACACCCCCGCAAAGCTGTATTGCTGATCCGGTGCAACTTCGACATCCGGTTCTCGTTGCGTGAGCACTTCCCCCAAAGGCACTCGGGGCCAGTCGGCACTCATGCTCCACCCCCTGCCAGTAGCGCCCGGATCTCGCCCACGATGGCGGCGATCTTCGCCTCTTTGACGAGGATGCTTTCGACCAGTTCCTCGGGCGGGAGGTGTTCGGCGTCTACTTTGTCGCTGGGGTTCTTGCTGTCGAGATTACACCCGGATGCAACCAACTCCACGGCCGGCACCTTCCACGCTCGCTCGTTTCCAACCCGCTTGGGCCACCACGCAAGGCAGTCGGCGAACGCCTCGAACGGGATTGGGGCCGTCTTGGTGTACTGCTTCCGGCCTTCCGGTGGGGTAAGTTCGTAGTACCACACATCGATCGTTGGGCCGGAACGGTCGAAAAAGAGGATGTTCGTCGGGATCGCGGTGTACGGCGCGAACACCCCGTTCGGCAGTCGAACCACCGTATGCAGGTTGAATTGCGTCAGCAGTTCCTGCTTGATCCGCCCGGCTACTCCATCACCGAATAGAATCCCGTTCGGGACGACTACCGCAGCCCTGCCAGGCTTCGGAGTCTTCCGCAACCTTCGCATGATGAGTTGGAGGAACAGCAAGGCCGTTTCGGACGTCTGCTTGTCGGCCGGGAACCCATCCTGGATACCCTTTTCCTCTTCTCCGCCGAAGGGTGGGTTCGTCAGGATCACGTCGACCCGGTCCGCGTCCCCGAGTTGGGTGAGAGTGACATCCAGGCTATTCCCCTTCGTGACTGCCGGGGACTCCAGCCCGTGCAAAAGCAGGTTCATGAGGCAGAGCATGTACGGGAGGGGCTTTGCCTCTTGCCCGAAAATGCTCCGACTCTGGAGAATCTCACGGTCCTGGGCCTTCTTCGCCTGCCCGGTAAGGTGTCCGAAGGATTCGACGAGGAACCCACCGGTCCCGGCTGCTGGGTCGAGGACGGTTTCCCCAAGCCGCGGGTTCGTGGCCTGGACCATGAACCGGACAACTGCCCGCGGGGTGTAGAACTCGCCCGAATCCCCTGCCGCGTCCCGCATCTCTTTCAGCATGGACTCGTAGAGGTGGCCGAGGGTGTGAATCTCGTCGGTCGAGTCGAAGTGGATGCCGTTGATCTGTTCGACGATATCCCAGAAGAGAGCACCGCTTTCCATGCGATTCGTCACACCGGTGAAGACTTCCCCCACCACTCGACGTTTCGCATCCGCGCTACTCGTGAATGATCGCAGGTAGGGAATGAGCCCCAGTCCACGAGTCACGCCATCGAGCAGCGTCTGTGCGGTTTTGGACCTCGGGAGAATCACATCTTCAAGCGAGGCGAATTTGATCAGAGCATCGCCGGTGAGGCTGTCGTTGAGCGCCCAATCTCGCCACCGGTAAGGCGGGTCAATGGTCGGCCGGTACTTCTGCCGGGCGAGGGTGGCGGCAGTCTCGGCGGCGGTCTCGTGGTCGTCGAGGAACTTCAGGAACATGAGCCAGGTGAGGAGTGGAAGGCGGTCGAGGTCACCGTTGAGCCCCTTGTCCTTACGCATCGTATCCCGAGCGGACTTCAGCAACGACCCGAGGCGCTGGGCTGTGGTCAGGGATGCCTCGGGTGTGGCCCTCTTCGATCTTGCCATGACTGGGGCTCGCTCTTTGGCTATCTCGGTACTAATCCATACGGAATGTGCATTGTTCCGGGAGGCCGGACACTCATTTCCGGGCAAAGGGGGTCAATCCGCAGACCAGTGAGCCGGTGCTAACGGGATGATGACCTTGAAGATCGCCCCGTCGAGGAATCTGTACGTGACATCCCCGCCTAGCGTTCGGACGACTTCCCGGACCAAATATAGGCCCATTCCTCTACCAATACCTTGGGTGGTAAACCCAGCCTCGAACACTCGGTGTATGATTTCGTCGGGAATACCTAGTCCTGAATCTTGTACCATCACTCGCAGTAACGGTGGGCCATTGACCCAATCGACAGTGATGGCCAGTCGGCCCTGTGGCCCCACTGCATTGATGGCATTGCTCACAATCTCCCGAAGGATAAAAAAAACCAGGATGCTACCCGCTTTTGTCAAACGCACGGTGGAGGCATAGGAGATCTGGACCGCTACATTCGATTTAGTTAAATTATTTATCAGATTATCAATAATATTTTTTGAATTCTCGCAATCCCAGAGTATCTGGGTTCGAGTGGCTAATGAGCTGAGTAGAGAAGCAATGTTGGTCGTGGCCAATTCGATATCAGTCCCGTCAGATATGTCTTGGCAGAGTTCAATTAGCAGATTACTTCCTTTGCTCTTGAGAATCGACCGGATTGGTTCCGACAGAATTGATACTTGCTGCCACCCGGAGGTGTTTTGAATGATAGGCATGTCATCCGCCATTTGGTTCAAGGCTGCTATGACTCGGTCGGGACTTGAACAGACTGCCGACAAATCTTTTAATCTCGATACCAGTGGGGACAGCATTAGTAGACGCACCCATCTGATTAATTGCTGGGGATCAGCTGGTTTACACATAAAACGAAGACCACCAACATTAAAAAATTCATCAATATGATATCGGCCAGCATCACCAGATGTCATTATTACAGATAATTTTGGATCTATTGTCAGCAACCTCTCAGTCAATCGACAGCCGCTCATACGAGGCATGCGATAATCAACAATAGCAACTCCATACATTTCGGGTCTAAAGGCGGCGACAGCCAGTTGGGGGTCGGTATACGCAATCGGCAATGACCACGGGCAAGACAGTTCAAGCAAAGTTACAATTGAATTGGCATTATCGACATTATCATCAACTACCAGTATCCCGTTTCGTGAATCAATGGTTTCCCTTGCTCCTGAATCTTCCTGGTGTACAAAACACCTGATCGCCTCTGCCAAGCTGGCGAGGTCAAATGGGCGAAATGGATAAGCCGTGAGCACTCGATCCTTTGCCATCACACGAACAGTCGCTTCCAGAAATGCCGAAGGATAATGCCGCGAGAATAACTGATAGACGATTTCGCTGCAAAGCACTTGGTTTTGTTCCGCAGCGGGTTCGAGCCGTGCGGCTTGGATGCCGGGTTCGTCAAAGTGTTCGTACCCACCTGTGAGACGGTTGTATTGCTGGAGGAGGAGCCCGAAATCCAGACCGGCCCGGAACGTCTGCTCAAACCCGCTTAGCCGCCGGGTTAGGGCCGGAAGAGCGATGTTAGCGAAGTCGATCACCCGAGCAGATGAATCACCAACGAAGGCCAGTAGATACCCATCTCCGGTATATTTTGGCAACACCCCTTCGACGCCGAGCTTCATCAACGTCTCTCGGAAGACCTCTTCAACGACAGCCTGGATTCGTTGAACATCCGGCTTCATTCGCAACGAGTGACGGACTAAATCAATCACAAGTACGGCTGCCGGTCGCAAGGCCGATGTGGGAACAATGTAAGGGCGAGATTCCATTGGCCACCTCAGCACAACGTAGCGTTAGTATCAGCTATTCAGTTGGTGTCCGCCAACGAGTCACGGCATCACGCTGCATACAGGTACTCTTGCAGGCGGTCCACAGCTTCCATCAGCTTCGCGGCTCCGCCGAATCGGCCGGCGATCTCATTCAAGTTGCCGAGGGATGAGATCGGCGGAACTTCAAGCACACTCGGAAGGGTGAACTCCCCGACTCCGTGCTCGGTGTACTTTTCGAGGATCGCATCCAGCACAGCGCGGGCGTCTGCGCCATACTGGTCGAAGAAATCCGGTTTCGCCTTCCGGAGTTTCTCCGCTCGCTGCTTCCGGGTGAGCAAGGGGGCGTTGTAGGCAACGTGGCAGAGGAGGTCAAACGGGTCCGCGTCTGGTTGCCCGGCCTCGGCGGCGAGAACCGGTAGGCCGATTCCCCGGCTGGTCAGTTCCTCCACCACTGCGGCCCGTTGCTCGGCATTGGTCCACCGCTTCCGGAGGTCGTCCGGATCGATGTACAACTTTCGCATTTCCTCGCCGACGTACTTGGTGATTTCCGCCGTGCGGAGCTTCTTCCCCCCCGGGTCGAGGTCGTAGATGATCTCGGTATCGATCCCGCCCGGCCCACCGTGTGTGTGCAATTTTTGCCGTCCGCCGGGGGTTGGGGTTGGAAGGATGTAACCTCCTTCGTCACCCCCTTCGGGTTCCTCGGGCGGAATGGAGATCGGGGGCAGGTCCGGAGGTATGATCGTCTTCCCGTACTCGTCGATCTCCTCGGGGGTCACCTCAACCGGTTCCCCGTCGAAATCCGGGTCTGCGAACTTGAGGGTTGCGCTACCGGTGTAGTCGAGGATGTTGAAGAACAGTTTCCCGTAGTCCTCCCGGGTCCGGGTGCCCCGTCCGATGATTTGCTTGAATTCTGTCATAGAACCAACCACCCGAATCAGGACGACGTTCCGGCAGGTCGGAGCATCCACCCCGGTTGTCAAAAGTTGGGAGGTCGTCAGGACAATCGGGAACGGCTTTTCCAAATCCTGGAAGTCATCGAGGAACCCCCGCCCGATGTCCCCCTCGTCGGAGGTCACCCGGGCGACGTATTCACTCCCCTGGCTCGCCGCTTCGGCTGCAAGGTCCGGGTTCAACTTGTGCAGCGCTGCCCGCATCTGGCTGGCGTGCTCCTGGTCGACGCAGAAGACGATCGTTTTCGCATACCGGTCGGTCTTGTGGAAGAAGTCGGTGAGGTGTTGGGCAATGGCATCGTTGCGGGCCTCCAGAGAGAGCAACCGCTCGAAGTCCTTGGTGTGGTATTCCTGGTCGGGGATCGGCTGGCCGGTCTTGTCGAGTTGCCCTTTCGTTGGTCGCCACCCGGCTGCGTCAAACGTGGTGACGATTCGGTGAACCCGATACGGGGCGAGAAACCCATCGTCGATACCTTGCTTCAGGCTGTAAGTGTACAGTGGGTTTCCGAAGTAAAGGTAAGAATCTCGGTTGTCCTCACGCAGTGGGGTCGCAGTCATGCCGAGTTGGTAGGCGGGGTGGAAGTAGTTCAAGATTTCCCGCCATCGGCCCTCGTCGCCTGCCGATCCCCGGTGACACTCATCAATCACGATCAGGTCGAAGTAATCCGGCGGATACTGCCGATAGAGCCCGGGGCGGTTCTCGTCCCCGGCGAGTGCCTGATACAGAGCGAAGTACATTTCCCGCCCCTTCGTTACTTTGCCCCCTTCGATCTTGCAGGCATAGTTCCCGAACGGCTTGAAGTCTTTCGCCATCGGATCGTCAACGAGCTTGTTCCGGTCGGCGAGGAACAGGATACGCGGCTTGCGGCCTGGCTCCCCGGTCGCGTTCCAGTTGGCGGACCACAGCTTCCAACAAATCTGGAAAGCGACGGTCGTTTTCCCGGTCCCGGTGGCGAGGGTGAGGAGGCAGCGCTTCTGCCCGCCGACGATCGCCCGGACAGCCCGTTCGATGGTGATCCGTTGGTAATACCGGGGGATGCGTTTCGGGTCGTAGAAGTCGGGGACGAGGAGCGCGTCGCGGGTGGCGGTCGAGAGGCTCATTCCGATCTGGTAGCGCTGCCACAACTCAGCAGGGGTGGGGAAGTCGGTGCGGGGGGTCTCGGCTTGCGTGAATGCGTCGTACTCGATGATCTCCGCGCCGTTGGTGGTGAACGCAAAGAACAGGCCGAGGGTCCGGGCGTAGTCCTTGGCCTGTTGGAGTCCATCGGCGGCGGGTTTCTGGTCAGACTTCGCTTCGACGACAGCGAGAACAACGTCCCGGGTGAAGTAGAGGAGGAAATCGGGGATCTTCCGTTTCAGCCGGTGGGGCTTCCCCGCGGCCACGACGATCCGCCCATCGGTGATGTGAAGTTGTTCGCGGTAGAAGCGTTCGCCGTTGGCCGCCCAGCCCACCGTTTCGAGCTTGGGGCGGACGAGGGTCCGGCACGTTTCGGCTTCGTTCATGGCGCATCTGCCCGGATGGGCACCGGAAAGACGATCCGCAGGGGAGTGTCGGTAGGTGACCCGGAGAGTCTATCCTACCATGCCGTTTGTCCGTGTCAGCGCAGTAGTTGGCCGTTCTGGTGGGAGTCGGAGGGGAGAGTGGGGCCGAAGGGGTAGACAGGGCAGAGGGGCTTTGCCTTTTTCATACCCTCTGCCTCAAAAATCAGGGTTCTGCCTTTTAATTCATTTCGGCACGGGGTCTGCTTAGGAATCGCATTTCCCACAACACGTTCATAAAGTCTGCCTAATTTGGGCAGACTTTTTTGCATTCTTCTCTGTTTTCACATTGACATTCCCTTGCTGCTTGGCTTGGCACCCGCCATAATCACATAATCGTGTACCAAGTATGTAGTGTTTACTTGTTCAGTAAGGAGGGCATTGTGAGTACGTCTCAGACTCCGCTAAGCGATCGGCTCGCTCGGCTTGAGCAGGAGGCGTCAGCCGTCCGGAAGGTGCAAGAGACTTTGGCTACTCTGCGGGCCACCTTCGCAGCCTTCCCCGGTCTACGAGAGGATTTTGCAGCGGAGTTGCAACTCATCGCAGGCCCGGTCTTGCCCGAAGCGAGTCAATCGCCCCTCACGCATCAACTCAATGGTGGTCCGATTAAACCACCGGTTATCAACCTCGGTGGAATCCCCCGTCTCGGCTCATTTAGCATCGGGACCAATTTCCAGCGAATCGAAGCATTCTTGAGATCGCGAAACAATGAGCCAGCAACGATAGAGGAAATCAAGAAGGCTACGGGAATTCCTGAACCCAGTATCCGCCACCTTTTCTCGACGCGATTCCCAGGGCTTTTTCAAAAGGTGGAAACCAAGGGAGCGAGGCTGAAACGCTGGAAACTCAAGAAAGATCCTGAGCACACACTGCTACCGGAGGCATCTGCGGAAGATGATGACTTAGCAAACATGGTGATCTGAAACAGCCGACGCCACCGAATTCGGTGGCGTCGTTGTGACCATCGTCAAGGTCGGCGGTGGCCAGGGCCAGATGGGATTCGCCAACTGTGAAGAACCTTCCACGGTTTACAGCAAGCGAATCAGTACTGGCCACGGGAGGGAACTATGTTAGTTCCCACTCGGTTCTACTTCTGTCTGCGTCGCTGGTCGTTCGCTACCCTTACGGGTGCTTACTCCGGGACGCGGATCTAAGTAGACCACCAGAGGGCAGGGTAAGAGCCTGCCCTCTGGTGGCTTTTTACTCTAATTTTTGGGCTTTGGGAACAATCGGTTGCCCAATAATTATCGATCGGTGCCTTCCCCATGCAGTGATTCACTTCCCCTAGTTTTGCGTGCCAAGGCGAGCAACTCGGACCGTGCCCAAGTGGACGTGTCCAGAGTTTTTGCTCCGGCCACTTCGCTGATCCAACGCTCACCGGGTTGTGCGATGATTGCCCAGGTCGAATCCGTCCCAACGACGTTGACCGTGTGCGGGCCGAAGGGTTGGCCGTGCGGCTATGGGTTGCCCGAGTACGGGCTCACTCCACCGCTCGACATAGACTTGTTCGCATACATGACTATATAGCGCATCGCGTCGGCCGCGTGATCAGAACAATTCGGATCAGGTCTATCCTTGATGGAATTCTCATCGTACTTGTAGGCGGCCAGTTCTGCGATCAGGCAATTCGGTTTCGTGTCGAGCGTTGGGTCGGGTTTTTCGAGTGCATCGGGCCGGAAGAAGATCCGGGCCTTACCATCAAGCTGCCGGTCGAAGCGGGCTTGAACCGCGGTGATACCCTCGTGCTGGTCTCGTTTGTCGGCTTGCTTCAGGTGGATGTGTCGCCCCTCTTCCCGTGATCCCTTCTCGAATTCCTTGACCATGACAGGGTCGTGATCACAGACCACAGCTTGCGGCGGGGGCTCTCGCCCGGTCATGAGTTCCTGGGCGGCCCACCTGCCCAGTTCATCGGGTCGGAGGCGGGTACGGTACTGCTCACGGTAGAAATAGAGCCGCCCCTGGGGATCGACCGCGGCCATGAGGAGCACAGTCGGAGCGCTCTCCCCCCAGTCGATTCCCCAAACGCGCCTCCAGTTGGCTGGAGGTCGCCACCCTGTCGGCAGCATGTGACCCGGACCGGGTTCGGGCCAGAGCGGTGCATCCCACGGCCGGGCGATGAACCCCTCGTACACGAGGCCCGTGGCAGCCTCCCAAACACCTTCGAGGAACCGCTTGCGGCGGGCTCCGGTCATCCGCTCCAACCGACCGCAGACGTACTGAACCCCGGCGGGTGTCCAGTCCTGTTTCACCCGGTCCCAGTATTGGGGATTGTCCTTGTGGGTTGTGGGGATGAGAGTACAGCGGGATTCAGGGGGTTGGCACCGCAGGTACAACCAGTGAAACGGACTCGTCGGGTTGCAGTCGGCGATGATCTGCTGATACGGCACCTTCCCGGACCGGAGACGGCCCCCGAGCGTCTCCCAGTCCACGAGTTCGAGGTCTGTTGCCTCGGGGATGAAAATTCCGTCCCACTCGCTGGAGAGGATTTTGTCGGGCTTGTCCATGCCGCCCAAGACGACAATCGAGCCGTTGGGAAATTGGTAGTTCTGCCGTGTTCGACGCTGGAGGGGGCGGTTGACCAGGATCGGGTGAGAAGGGCCGAGGACGTCCCGTTCCCAGGTCACCAGAACGGATTCCGTCAGCGATTCCCGGGTCTTGCGGGTGATCAGGTAACGAGCGCCCGGATATTTGCGGCAGACCCAATAAACCTTTAACAAATTTGAGATGGTCTTCCCGCTCCCCGCTGGCCCGCTCAAAAGAACTTCAGAATCTCGCGAGTTGAACCCCTCGGCCACTCCGCCCCAAAGTTGGTGCTTGGGATCGAAGGGGGTGAGCGGGTCAGATTGCTTCGGGTCGAGCGTCTCCGCCGACGGTAGGTGTCGGTCCAGACGCCTGCCCGTCCGTCGGAGTCGTTGCCGAATCTCGCTCAGCAGAATCAATCTTGGCCTCCAGTTCACGCATTCGCTTATCCTGCTGAACGGCGAGCTTGGCCAACTCCCGGATTTCCTTGTCGGCTGGGTAAAACCCTTGCAATTTGTCCTTGTCGGTCAGGATGGCAAGCGCGGTCCGGTAGTCCCCAGCGTTCACCGCCCTTGCATAGAGGGCTTCGCGACGGGCGAGACTCAGGGCAACCGTCAACTTGCGGTTCTTCTCCCTCCGTTCCGCCAGCAGTTTATCGGCTTGGCTGGTGTACCGCCGAACCTGCCGATCACTCAGCCCCCACCCTTTTTCGGACGCATACTGACAGATATCGTGGTGCTGTGCCCCGTCCAACCGGATGCGGATCACCTCCTCCAACCGGGCCGCAACCTGGGCTTTACTTCCCTTCGCCATCGCTCACCAACCTGTCGATCCAAGTTGCGTGCCAGTCGTGGGTTTCCCGGTCACGGATGATCGTGAGTTGCTCCCGGTTGCGGTTCGTCCGCAGGTTGGCGGACCCCTCGAACACCAGCCCATCACCGGGGCCGAGGTCGTAGCACACCACCTTGCAGTGAGAGCGGGCCGAGGCGAGTCTCACACCCGAGTACGGCTGAAACTGTTCCCTTGCCCACTCGACGAGGTCTTTGTTGTGCTTCGCGAAGAAGTCGGAGGCCAACAGGGTGAGCGGTAGCGGGTCGCCCGCCCGTTCCTCCAACAGCCCGGTGAGGTCCACAACGTTCCGCTTATTCCAGCACAGGGTTGCAATTCGCAGGGCTCGGGGCTTGACCCTCCGGGCCACATCAACCACCACCTGGGCGAGATCGTAAAAGCCGGTCATCATGCAATGGCAGTGTTCACCCATCCCGGGCAGGTCGGGGCAGAGGTCGGCGGCCTGGCGTGCGGCCTTGCGGTGCCGTGCGGCGGCCTTGCCCTTCATCACCGGCGGGTGGGTCGGCTGGCCGTGTTGTGCGGCCCGGCCGAACACGGGCCGAGGGATCGCCCCGAAGTCCATTAGCTANNACCCCCGACGTTGTGCCCGAAGTTGAAGTCTGCATTCCCCCCGCTGGAGAATGTGATCGGCTTGGGGGTCTTGGCCTTCTTCGCTTTGAATGTCGTGGGCTTGGCCATGTCCTGTCCCTCTCATCGGTATTCCCGATCTGAATCTGCTGAATCATATCACCTGGCTATGACCAGTTCCACCAGGATTCCACCACAGGGGAGTGAACTACGAAGACCAGTGATCAAAGCAGCCGCCACCAGTTATGGCCGTTATCGTCGCAAAAACTTGTTCCCACTTGATTGATTGCGATCAACAGTACCCCCCGCTTAAACAATCGTTCGCCGTCGCGGATCAAGTTGGCCTCCAACTGGGGGCCAGTCTGCAATTGCTTTTGCACCCAGTCCCCCGCCTCGGAAGGAATTTGCGGTTTCTGCCGTTGGGATGGTTCGCGACAGGACCGCTTCGGTTCCACATGCGGGGGATCACCAGCAGGTGCGGGGGGTGTGCGGGGGGTGTACTNNCCCCCCCCCCCCCCCCCCACCTCAACTCCTTGTCCAGAAAGCAGGTTAGAGTCTGTTGCGGGGGGTGCGGGGGGTGAAGTGACGTGTTCGCTCTCAACCCCTGCGCACATATCCACATCACACATATCCGGATGTGGTATGTGTGACTGCCTACAGCCTGGCATATCAGACATCACCCCCCGCACCCCCCGCACCTCGTCGGAAGTTGTTGTGTTGCCATCGCTTGCGGTGCGGGGGCTACTGCGGGGGGTCGGGGTTTCCTCCCCCCGCAGATCAGGCTCACCCCCCGCGGTTGGTATGTTGGCCGCGTACCATCGCATGACCCCGTTCCGGTTGGGTTCCCCGGTGATGAACCTTCCCGCTTCGTTCCGGTCGCGGTACTTCCCGAAAAGACATCCCAGTTTGGGGGCTGTCTGGTTCCTTTGTGGGAACAAGGTCTGGAGAACGTGGGTTGCAACCGGATATTTTGGCTCTCTCTCGCCTTTCAGATCGGGCTCGACAGCATCGAGGATGGCCGCGGCGGTCAACGGGTCTGCGGCCGAGGAGACTTCGCTGAGGAGACTGATCAGGTGGAGCGTCCGCTCCTGGTCTGCATCTGTCGGAGGGTGGTACTCGTCCCGGGTTCGGCATGGGTCTGGTAGGCCAGCCCAGACGAGCGACGAGCGGACCAGTTGTGACCACGCCTCGAAGCCGCCCCAGTGAGACAAGCCCACGTCCGGGCAACCGGCCTTGATGTAGGCGGCCACGATGGTCAGACATGCAGTAAAGAGTCGCGGCCGATTCTGTCTCGCCCAGTCGGTCACCTCCGGCCCTTCATAAGGCTCGCCCAGTGGCTTTCCCACCGCGGGACCGAACCGGAAGGGTAGGGTTCGCCGGACGGCATCTCCCGCCGGACGGATACCGTTACCGGTCAGGAACCAGACGACTCGCGATTCTCGGATCGGGGCGGAATGTTGCCCCAGGATGCGGCCACCGCATACATCGCTCGTCGTCGCAGCATTGAGTGGTCGAGACTGGAACCCGTGACCGGCCGGCACTTCGTCGAATCGGAATGCGGGGTGCCCTACAGTGATGATTGCGCTGATCTGCTTGCGGAGTTCTTCCTCATCCTCGGACTTGCGGAAGCGGCCCCATCCGGTCATCGGGTACGCCTCGGTCGGGATGTCGCGACCGGTGCCGATAATCGCCGCGGCGGATGTCGTCGCCCCCTTTCCGGCACCTGACCCCGACCAGCCTGGACACATAGCGGCCGTGGCAACAAAGATCGGGACTTGGCCGCGAATCGAGTGTCTCACCGCGATGGTCACAGCGGCTGATGCCCAGGCCGATTTGTCCGCGTTGGAGACCCAAGGGAACTGGCTGACCCCGGAGATCAGGAATTGTGCAGCTTGCCGTGCATCGTCGCGGGTTGGGTTGTCTGGGATCGGGTCAAAGCCCGCCCCTCCGGTATAGAACACATGCGTCTGGGGATCATAACCCTGAGTTTGGTGAATCGTCCCGTCAGGCCGTAAGACCGGCGAGGAGTTGACCGCGGCGAGATACCGGATTCCGGGCCACTGGTTCTGGCTCGCGACCATAGGGGCGAGCCATTCAGGCGGGTGGATCGACCCCGTTGCTTCACCTGCCTTTTCCGAACGGAGTTCGACGACATCGGTGATCCGGCCCCGAAGGTTCGGCGTCTTCACCTCGGCGATACTCGGCGATACTGGGTCTCGTCCGGCGATCGTCTCAGGAACGACCACTTCCACGAGCTTGCCTTCGCGTTGGAAAAGTCGCACATCCATTTTTGCGAGTGCTTCGACAACGGCCCGAGTGACTGAGCCCTCGTCGGGAGTGACAACCACCTCAAGCCGGTCGCCTCTTGCAGCCGCCTTCGCGGCCTGGGCGTCCTTCACTTGGCTTGCGACTGTCTCACGCGCTGCGTCGCCAGTGATGAGTTCTGGGATCTTCCCGTTGGCGAGAAGGTCGTCAATCCCCTTCCCGTCGGCCTCGTTCCACTTCTCAAGTTGAACCTCGAACCCGGCGGCCGTGAGTTGTTCGTAGTGGTGAGCAATGGCACTTGCGACGTTTGGCTTACGGGTGGCGTCCGCATCGAATGCCAGACGGACGGTCGAGCATTTCAAATGCGTCAGGATCTTGACCAGGCCGAGGCCGTACAGTCCTGGGGTGCCAAGACAGAGCATCCCGCCGAGTTCAGTTGCGATGTCGGCCTTGAGAGCGCCCTCGGTGATCCGGACGGTGGAGGTGTCGCCCTTGAACCCCATCGGGACATGGACTGAGCGTTTCGCCTTCGCACCGCCTCGCTCCTTCGATGTGGAAGTGAGCCAGAGATACTTGCTCCCCCCTTTCGAGTCGGCCGGGCGAATCATCACCCCGACCATCTGCCCAAGGCGATCCCTGATTGGGATGAGCAAGCCCATCGGACCCGCGATCGTCCAGTATTTCCCCCGGTCGTTTGTCTGTACGTAGAAGCCTGGCGTCCGCGCCATCAGGGTCTCAAGACCATCTTTGACAAGTTTCGCAGCAAAGCTCGCTCGGCCCCGGATGGGGAGCCAACGATACCGCGTTCGCAGGGGGCTGTCCTTCGGCACCTTCCGCTTGTCGAGTTCCTTTGCGATGTCACTGGAGAAGGACGGCAGAATCTTCCAGAAAGCGGTATAGACCTTGTGTCTTTCCTCGGAACTCGCGGGGTTCTTCGCTCCCTCTGCATGCGACCGAGTCGGGGTGACGGAATCGGTGGGCTTGATCGTGTAGAAAAGCCAATAGGGTTCGCCATGCTTATCAGACCTTGACTCACCGCGTCCGAATTCTGGGTGCTCCTGCTCATACCGGCACAGTGCGGCAATTCCGTCAACGCTCACCCGGCACCAACGAGACTTCCCGCAGATCGGACAAGGCTTCGCCTTGCTGGCGGATTGCCACTTGCCGCTCATGCTCGCCCTCCTTCGACCGGAGTAACGAATGTGCAGGCGGCGGGAGTCCGACACCAAGGCTTGCGATTTCGTTGGGTTGTGCGTAGCATCTCAATACCATCTGGACTGCTGGGATTCACCACCCGGTGGGCCACCCGACTGCCCTCTGGTTGCATCCGGAGGGCGTCGGCGATTAGTCAACCACTTCACGGCTTGCCTTTCTCTTTCGTGTCTTCAGACGCTCAAGCCAGTTGTCGAGATCCTTCTTTCGATACCGCGGCCCGGAGCCCGGAACATCGACAGGTTCGGGGGCCTTGCCGGCCGATCGCAAACGGAACCAAGTTGATCGTGGTATTCCGACGTATGCGATAGCGTCGTCTTGGGAAAACGTTTGGGGCGCTGGTCGGGATATGTCCCGTTTGAGTTGGCGTAGTAGGTCGCAGACCTCGGCCAGCACGTCCGGGGGCGGCCCGCTTGGGTCGGCCGGGGTGGCGGCAAGCTGGAGGGGCTCAGGTTTCGCCCGGGGTTGTCGGGGTGTGGATGTGCTGTTCAAGATGCAACCCCCGCGGCAACAGGCTGGGGTTGCGTCTGCCGATCGATCTTGCCCGCATTCGGGGCAGAACGTGCGCTACGTGCTCGAATGCGGACCGTGGTCAGTAGCAATTGCCGAAGTAGTACAGACTCCTCATTGAGTTCTTCAAGCCGTGCAACAATCGCGTCAGTGTCAGGCAGCAAGGTCGGAACGGTGGGATACATGGTGCCTCTTCCCGCGTGGGTTCGTATGGCACCAGAATCATAAGGTCTCTATCCTGGAAATCAATGGTGTATGTTAGAATGCAATTTGCATGCAAATTGCTTCGGGCCTGATGCAATTTGCATCAGGCCCCCTTGGGCTCCCACGGGTTGGGGTAGTTAATGACTCTGTAGCCTTTCTTTGCTCGCTGGTTTTCGAGAACCTTGTCCGGGCCATTGGACATCTTCGCAAGCGCCTTTCCCAGCTTGCTTAACCCGTCACTAGTTGAGTGGTTACGGCGAACCATCTCGTCGAATATGGCCTGTGTCATGGGCCATCGTCTGTGGGCCTTAGCAACAATGATGATGACTTCGATAATGGCAGCGTGGTAGGGGTCGTCGGGTTGCTCGAATTGATCAGGCTCAAGCTTATCTTGATCGGATGCCAGCGCTGGTGGACTGGCCAGGGGGTCGAGGCCCTCGGCCTTCCCGGCCCCTTGCAGGCTGTCGCCGGCTGCCCCATTCGTCGGGGCTTGGGCCGGCAGCGGGTTGTGGCTCTGGACACACCCAACCCCGACAGCGTCCCCCCTAATCTCTTGGACCCCCGGCCCGACCGCGGGAGGGATCGAGTCGGGAGGCGGTGCGGTTTGTTCGCCGGTTGAGGGCCGGGTTGGTAGCGGGGGCTGGGCCGGTAGGGATGGGGCGGACGGTTGATCGAGCAACCCTCGGGACTCATCCCCAGCCGGAACGTTGCCCGATCGACCGGGCGTTTCGACAGCCGGGGTGGTGACTTCGGCAGGCGAACCGGCGGGTAGTACAATCTCCAGGGGATCGGCCGGACACCCACTTTGATCCCAGCGCCACAGTGCCGGCGTGCTGCGAATGGCGAGGATGCGCCCGCCTTCGCCTAGATCCCAATCCGCGACAGTTGGGGACCGATCCCCACGGAGTAGGCGGGCATTCTCCTCGATCCACCAGTGGACCTGTTCTCCAGTCATTTGTTGATACTCGGAAGGCCAGACCACGTTCACCCGTTCGGCCTCGGCCAAACGGTAAATCGCCCACTCGGCAGCGGTTCGTCTGTGCCCTCTCAATTGGGCGAAGGCGAGCCATGCGGGATAGAGGAGTTCGCACTCGCCCGGAGTAGCCGGGAGAAATGGCTTTGGGCCGCCGAACCGTGAGTCGGTCAGGGCAACTGGAATGTCGCGCATTGCCGCAACTATGTTCGATTCTGGGGGTTCGTGGCGGTCCGGGCGAAGGTCAGGGAGTGGGACAGGCGATAAGAGGTCGAGCCGTTGGTCGAATTGCGGAGGATCGAACCCGAGTCGCACCAGGCAGTGCTCCAGGTACATCCCAAGGCTATTCAACTCCCGAACCAGTGCTTCCACGTCGCTCCTGTCATGGCCCGAAGCGAAAGCGTGAAGGGTGATAATCCTACCCACACCCCACGTCTGCACACGGAGCCAAAGATCACTGACATGCTCAAGCAGGGTTGCATCTTGCTCCCCGCGGTGCAGTTGGACGACCATCTCGGGGATTGCGGCAAGCCCATCCCGAAAGGCCAAACCATCCCTCGCAACCGCAGCGTCGCTCAGAACCTGCTCATCCCGCCACCTCTCCCATGCCCTCCGGGCAGCGTCAAAGGCCGGTACGTTCCTTGCATTTTGGATGCGCCTGAGATGCCTCTCGGCGATGGAAAGCCTGGACGTGATTGCCTTGACGGGGTGACGCGGTGGGACCGGGCTACTGGACATCGAGGGTTCTCGTGTGTGGGACCGGGCAGACCCCAGGCTCGGGTCAGGCACACGAAAACCTGCCGTCGCCTGGGGCTTTCAACGGGGATCAGCCGCCGGCCCGTTACCGCCGTTCTTGTGGCGGTTTCCTTCAATATTACAGTCGTCCATGATCGTGTACAGGCACTCATCATTACCAGGGCTCTGCCGATCGGGTTCCCAACTGCGACCTGCGCTCGGCAAACCGTTGCCAGGCTTCCGCGGAGCTCAGCCAGCCAACTCAGTGCCGATGCGGCTAAGGGTCCGGAAACTCCGGACCCTTAGCCCGTTGTCGAGGCGCAGGCCCTGTTCTCAGGGGTCGGCGAGCTGCTCCCGGTGATCGCTCGGGTTGTCGAGGGGCTGGCGGTCTGTTGGAATTCCCACAGACTTGGCTGGGGTCGGCCGGTATANNTATACCGGCCGACCCTCCCGCGGTCACTGCCAGGGGTGTATGTGATTCCCCATCCACCTATGGCGTTGATGGGTCAGATGAGGTCAATGGCTTGCGGAAACCGCTTCGACAAAGAGGTGGTCAGTTGCCATCGTATCATTGACAGAGAATTGGAAGGTTCGCCACCGACCACCGTTGAATACGGCATGGGTATAAAAAAATCGGTCGAGGTCTTCCGGAGTGCGACGGGATCGGTGTCGCGCCGCACGCCCGGGATCTTCGAGGGTGTAGTAGAGTTGGTTGAGGAGTTTGAGAATCAATTCTCGCTGGCCTTGGGTCAGTTCTCGTAACCGCTGCGAAACCGGTGATGTGACGATGACTTTGGACACCGAAACACCCCCGGTGACAAGTCGCCAGGCTACCTAGTTCCCGCTGTGCGACCGGATAAGGTCTTCAAGTGGTATCCCCTCGCCGCGGTCGATCGCTGCCCGCGATGCTGCCACCATCTCGCGGTCAACGGGCAAAGGCTCCCGGTTGCTCCGAGGCCACGTGTCCAACACGTTGATCTTGAAGTCGTCCCAAAACTTCATTTCCGCGTAGAGTGAGTCAACAAGGTCGATCCCCAGGCTCTTCATGATTTCGCCTGAGTGTGTGAGGATACCTTGCAGGCGGTCCACAGCGAAGCGATGGATCGCCTCCGTCGCCTCCCCCAACTTGTCCAGTCGCTCGTCCGGTTCGAATGGCGATTGATCCCCGATCCTGGAAAACATCTCCTGGACGAAAGTCCTGATTTCGCTTGCCGTTGTCAACTGCGCCCCGACAGTCCGAGTCACTTCCTCGCGAAACGCGGCCCGAGTGGCCTCAAGGGCCGATTCCGCCAGAACTATGTCGTCATATTGAACCGCGGTCAGAATGGATTGGACAGACTCCGCGACTGGCTGACGCCCACCCTCCCCAAGGGATGCGACAAGTCGGCTTAGTTCGCGGATTAGCTTGCTCTTAGTACCGTCGCTTGTATGTGCCATCTGACTTCCTCCGTCGGCATGCTGCCCGCTGGCTTTGAGGGTGAAAAGGCCGGTTCACTGTTCGCAAGGGATGATGCATTCGGTTTGGCCTCGCCAAGTAATACACATACTCCCTCTCTTACCCTTCTTTGCCACAGCTTGCCCCAAGACGCGCGGGGGTAAGTTGCTCCTTCACCGCAGCACGGATCGTGCCTCCGATTGCCGCCCAGCCAGCCCAGAGCGAGTCACAATCGGCGTACTCGCCACTGGGCGCGCGGTTGCACTCATTGAGGGCTGAGCCCACATCGACAAGCCGGGCTATCCCTTCCAGGAATGACGGTTCGGCGTACAGGAAGTTCGAGAAGTAACCTATGATCGTTCACCCCGGTACGACACTCCGGCACTGTCCCGGACGGTTCGGGACGGTTCGGGACTGGACGTATACACATTGTATGCACAGCCAACCGGCGGCCGTCAACTCAAAACCGACGCGGCGGGCGTGTGTCTCGTGGGTTCTGTTCTCGGCAAAGGGGAGACACGGCGAACACCAACCTGTTCGCTTCCCGGTCGAGGTCTCCCACGTTCTGCGTTCTACTCTTGTGTCCATTCGTCCAGAAGCGTCCAGATTGACCGTTGGACACATCAAGTCCTGTCGTGGTAACGGGTTAACCCCTTGCGTCCATGCGTCCAACGAGATTCACCACACTCACATAATACTGCACTCTCACCGGGGGAGAGCCTCGGCTCCTGACGATAGGCCGGAGCATCGTCAGCCGCATAGTCAGCCGTTGCAACCGACTGCCAAGTAAGGAGTACCGCCGATGTGGCTGTTTGGTGGCTGACGATCCTGACGATACTTCCCTCCGGCCGGAGAGTCGGGGATTTTTTCGAGGGGGTGTCCGTCTGCCTGGCGGACGCTAGACGCATGGGGCACCGTCCACCCGGTCGACAGTGCCAAAGGTAGGGATTCGCACTTTTGGCGCGGGGTGGCATCCGGTGGGCGCGGACTGGGGATGGGGAAGGCGCTCTGGACGGTCGGCGGTCTCGGGTGCAACCTGAGCAGTGCCCACCACACCCCGAACCGGCTCGGGAATCGATCCCTGCATAGACGGCTGTTGGGGAACCGGTTGCGGAACAGCGGGCCGAGGGTTCATCCTCGGCCCGCTGTCCGGTTTCTCAGAAGGGAACCGGCTCGATCATCATCATTCCGAACTCTTCGACCTCCCGAACCGTCACCTTCGACCCGTGTTTCTTCAGGAGCTTCCGGGCGACCTTCTTCGAGACGATCACGAACCCGAGGATGTCCCCTGCGTAGACGTTCACCTCATCTACCCGGTTGAGCATGGCCTGTCGGATGCCACGCTCCCGCCGTGTCGTCTTGCCCGTCCGTTGTTCCAGGGTTAAAACTGCCATCGCCTGACCCCCTCATCGGGTTTGGGAAGTGGCCCGGGTGGTGTTTGCCGCACCATCCGGGCTGCGTCGTTTGGCGACCAGTTCACCACCCGACTAACACTATGCTAATAGGTGCTGGCACCAAAGTCAACAGCAGATGTTGACAAGATGCTGGCACTTTGCTATATTGAGATTGGAGGTGCTATCATGCCATCTGATAAAAAACAGTTCGGGTGTCGGCCCGATGAAGAAACTTGGCAGCGTGCCGCCCGGCTCAAGATCCGGATTGCGGCAGCGTTGAAGTTAGAGAAAATTTCCGATTCCATCCTGCTCCGACTCGCCCTGCTCTCGCTGGAAACGCACGAGTTCCCCGACACTGCCCAGATGTCAACAGACACTCCGCCGATCGCAGGGGCCGAGGTCGAGCCCGAGCGAAGCCGAGCGCCCACGGGGAAGGGCCGAGGGTCCGGTCGGAAGGGCGGGGAAGGCAAGGGACCGGGCAAGAAGTGAGTTCAGGTCACCAATCCGAATCAGGGATTCATCTAACACCCCATTCCGCGGAGGTCTTCACATGGCCTACCTCACCCGAGCCTCGAAGGTTGTGTACCAGAACGCAGAAGGCCAACGTGTGCCGAAGGGGACACCCGGGGCAGTCCGGGTAAAAACCGTCTCGAAGATGTGGTACGGGCGGGGTATCCCGGGCCAGCCTCCCAAAAAGCGGGTTCCGCTCGCGACGGACAAAACGGCGGCCCGCCGGATGCTGGCGGACATGGTGCGTCGGGCCGAACAGGGGCAAGCGGGCGTGCCCGATCGGGACGCCACCCGGAAGCCCCTGGTCGAGTACCTGATCGAGTTCGAGGCGGATGTGGCGGTCGGCCTCGGTGCAAAGGGTGGTCGGAAACGGTCGGCCCCCGATGGGGAGCAAGTCAAATTAACTGTCGCGCGGGTCCGGGCGGTCCTTACCGGATGTGCGCTGGAGATGCCTGGGGACTTGAACGCGGATGCGGCGGGGAAGGTTGCTCGCTACCTCAAGGGGCGTGTTGGGAAGCCGAAGAAGGAGAATGGGGTGTCCGCCCAGACCGCGGAGTTCCACCTCGCAGCGGCCCGGCGGTTCGTCCGGTGGCTGGCCAGGAAGGTGAGCGGAGTTCCGGCCGATCTGTTCGATCCGCTCCCCGGGTTCAATGCGAAGTCGGAGCGCGAACACGTCCGGCGGGAGGTGTCCCCGGAAGAACTGGCCCGACTGATCGACACAGCCAGGGCGAGCACACGCATAATCCGGGGTCTGACCGGTCCTGATCGAGCGATGCTCTATCTGGTCGCCTTTGCTACGGGTTACCGCGCTGGGGAGTTATCCGAACTTCTCCCAGAGTGGTTTAATCTCGATGCCGAGCCCCCGGTGGTGACAATCCCGGCCAAGTTCACCAAGAACAAGAAGCCAGCCCGTCAACCCCTCCCGCGGGGTGTGGCGGAGCAGCTCGACACCTACCTGAGCGGTCGACCAGAGGGGAAACCAGTCTGGCCGGGAACCTGGGTCGAGAAGCCGGCAAAGGTGCTTCGGGTCGACCTGGCCGCGGCCGGCATCCCCTACAAGCTGGAGACAGCAGACGGCCCGCGGTATGCCGATTTCCACGCGCTGCGACACAGCTACCTTTCGGCCCTCGCCGCGGCAGGGGTCGGGGTCAAGGAACTCCAGGAACTCGCCCGCCACTCCGATCCACGGCTAACGCTCGGGGTCTACACCCACGCTCGGCCGGCAGCACTCGGCGAGTCTGTCGACCGGTTGACGATTCCGGGGAAGGGCGGAACGGTGAACCCCCTCGGCGAGTTGTCACGGGCAGAACTCGAAGGGGTGGTGTGGGGCTTGCTCGGGGTGGTTGCGACCCTCACCGGGCCTGGATGCCCCCTGGATGCCCCCAGCGCCAAGTCATGAGGCCAACCTCCCGGCCATTCGTGGATCAAACGTGCCAGAAACGTACCAGAAACGTACCAGAATCCCCCGCCTCCGCTCTAACTCCTTGGATGCCCCGTGGATGCCCCCTGGGATGCCCCCACGGTGGAGATTTCTGGGGCCTTTCTAGGACCGCCCGGGACGAACACCCCCGAGCGGTGGGTCAGGTGAGTCAATGACAAAACCCCTAGAATTCCAGGGGTTTAGGACGGCTTGGGACTGCCCGGGACTGTGAGAGATGAAGTACCCCCGGCGCGATTTGAACGCGCGACCCCCGGTTTAGGAAACCGGTGCTCTATCCACTGAGCTACGAGGGCTCAAGTCTGGTTCTGTCTGCGCTTCTGACGATTCGCAGTGGTCAATTCTACGGCCTTTGACGCCTTTTCTGACACCCGCTAACTTCACAAGCAGTCGGGGCATCATTACCACCCCAACCATAAACATCATAACATCCCTGCAGAGAAATGATCACCATGTCCACCGATCATCCTACACCCCCCACCAAGCCGAGCAAGCCCTACCCCGACTTCCTGCTGTTCCCCCACGCAACCAATCACTGGGGGGAATCCGCCTACCCCCCCGAGTCGCCGCCACGCTTCAGAGCACCCTCCACATCGACCAACCGCTGGACTCTCTGAAGCGCCTCAACCGTCAGATAGCGTACTCAGTTGAGTCGTTTCGGAACACTCGGCCGATGCCTGCAGTGGCGGACGAGAAGGAGGTGTTTGTGATCTCGGCTGGTGACAAGGGGATGCCCACGCGGCCTGGCCCGGCAGTATATCGAGCGGGGCTTTGACATCTCCGACCCAGGGAATACCTCTTCTGTGAGCCGGACATCTGTCACGCGAGTAGACCTTAGAACGTGTCCAAGATCAAAACCGTGTTGTTCGCCGGGCGTGCGAATAGGAGCAAAACGGCCGCACTCGACGTGGCATGGCCATCCTGGCCATGCTGGGCCAACACGGGCAAGATGCCCGTGCCACCAGATTTCACGGTCTTGTTTCTGGACAACTCCTTACAGCCGACAGATCGCACCCGGAACGTCCTCCTGGGCACAATCGGTATCATGTCCGGATTCCGGAATAGGCATCGGTTTCTCGGTCACAGAACTGCCAAGCGCTCGCTTCCTCCCCACCAGCAGAATGGCCAGCCCCGCAACCGCGGTGCCGGCAAGGATCGCGATAATCGGGCGGCTGTCATGGGTCGTCGTGCCGCTGATTCCGGTCGAGATGACCGCACCGATCCCGAGCTGAAAGAACCCGAGCAGGGCGGAAGCGCTCCCGGCATTCTTGGTGAACGGCCCGATTGCCAAACCCGACGCATTCGGGTTAGTAATCCCGACGCAACTCAGGAACACGAATAGTAGCAACAGTGTCCCGCCGAGCCCATATCCGCCCGCCATTGAGCCCACCAGGAAAACGATCCCCGCTACGACCTGCGCGACCAGGAATCGGACGAATAGCGTCTCGCTCGTGGATCGGCGGAGCAGTATCACGTTGACCTGGCTGCCGCCGATGAATCCCACGGCCAGTATGGCGAAAATGAGGCTGAATACTCGTTCGCTCACCCCGAACCCGTCCATGAACAGGACGGGTGACCCCGCCACGTAAGTGAACAGCCCGGCAAATGAGAACGCACCGGCAAGGGCATAGGTGGCGAACCGCGGATGGCGCATGATCGCCAGATACTCCCTCAGGATCGGCCCTGGCCGCAAGGAGATGTCCCGGTCAGGGATGTGGCCTTCCGGTAGAAGAAAGTAGACCAACGCAAGGATTGCCGCCACGACCCCGGCCAGGGCGTAGAATGCAGCCTTCCACCCACCAGCTTCAATGACCAAACTGCCGATGGTCGGGGCCAACAGTGGCGACACGGCGATAAACAGGAACAGCCGGGACAGAACTCGGGCCGCATCATTGGCGGGAAAGAAATCCCGCACCATCGCGATCGAGGCGACCTGGGCCACGCACCCGCCCAACGCCTGGACGAACCGCAGAGCGATCAAGGTGTGGATATCGGGTGCGGCAGCACACCCGAGGGAGGCGAGGATGAACAGGCCGAGTCCCGCCACCAGCGGCTTCTTTCTGCCAAACCGGTCGAGGAGCGGACCATACACCACCTGCCCGAGTGCCAGCCCGACGAAATAGCTGGACAGGGTCAGTGAAATGCTCGTGCTGGGCACTCCGAACTCGGTGGCCAGGGCCGGGTAGGCGGGCAGGTACATGTCGATGGCAAACGGGCTGATGACGCTCAATGCACCGAGCAGGGAAATGATGAACAGTTTGGACCGCTGGATAGACACTGCGCGTCACCTTCCGTGGGAGGGGTTGCCGGGGTCATTGGCGAGAGACTGAGAGGATATCGCCGAACCCGCTGCACCTTACACGCGCCGGTCCGACCCTGGGCAACCATTGTCATCATGACTACTGAACATTCTGGCGACAATCATTCCTGGCAACCGTGATCATCTTGATCATTGTTGCCGAAAGACGATGTGGACGGGCCTGCACGGAGTCGATATCCGTGCAACTCCCCGGCGAAACTCATACAGGAACTCGTTGAGACTGTCGCATCTATGGAAAGACGATTGGACGTAAAAAGGGAGGGCGAGGCTCCTGCCGAGCTTCACTAGCCTCACGCTCGGCAGGANNTAGACCGATGATCGCTCCGGGAATGAGACAGCCTCAGCGGGTTCCTGTATCAGGGCCGGGACATCCTGATGGTCGAACTCGACACAACCCCGGGTTGGCTCTTCTCGATTCACACGTCAAGCTCAAATGGCAGCCTTACCCATGCCCTGAAACGATGCGACCCCGGATTGCTCCAGGGTCGCTGGTGCCGCGTCGCCCATTCGTCGGCATCAGGATTATCGCGAAAGTGGATCAAACGCGAGGGCGATGGTAGGGATGACCAGCCGGATTGGCTCGATAAGTCGACAGATCTACTTGCTCGGAATCGCTGTCTTTTCCCGCTTCCAGACATCACCAGTCTGAGGATCAAAGAGGTAGATCTCGCCAGATTGCGGCGGTGCTGGAATCAACTGGAAACGCGCGGACGTGTAGGATAAGCCGGCCATCGGCACCAATATGAGGCCACCCACCCAGAAAACTAGTAATCCAATCGGGATTCCCATCGAGAAAAAGTTTGCCGAGTTGAGCCACGGTCTCCATCGCTTGTCAATCCGCTGTTTATGGATTTTGGCGTGAACTGGTAACACAGCAGCGTATTCTGGTTTGTACGCTTCATTAAATAAATCATCAATTAGCGACCGCGTTGCCAATGCGCGAAAGAGCCAGGCCATATTGATAATAATCATGACCACTGCCACGAGCACTTTCAGGAATGCTGGCAGTTTCTCTCCAGCGGCGACGGAGGCAGCCATCAATCCGTTCAATGTCAGGATTGCCGCCGTTCGCTTGACGAGGAGGTCATGTTCAAACTGGAACCGCCCAAGCAGGCCGCAGACTTCCTCGCGGTTGCGTGTGTCCTCTTCCCTTGACATCTGCTTTTCCCGGCCGATGACTCGCGAACCCAGGCCGCATCGATCACAACACACGGGCAACGAGTTGTCCTTTGCGCTCGCCGCGGCCAGGTTGTTTTACCCAACGACTCCGACCCCTTCCAGGCTGAAACGAAATGTGAGACGGCAACCAGGGTCAGCATTCAGATAACCCCTTGTCGGCTGGACAGCGGCCCCGCCTGAATGACGTTGATCTTACCTTACAAAGCGAGCTTTGCAGCGAGCGTAACCGCCTGGATCAAGCTGGAGACGTCGGCTTTCCCCTGCCAGGCAATGTCGAAGGCCGTACCGTGGTCGACCGACGTGCGGACGATGGGGAGCCCAAGTGTGATGTTCACCGCATCCTCGAATGCCAGCGCCTTGAGCGGGATCAGCCCCTGGTCGTGGTACATGCATACATAGGCATCAGTAGTCGCTCGGTACTTTGGGAGGAACGCGGTATCCGGGGGCAGTGGCCCGCTCACATCAATCCCCTTCGCCCGTGCAGTTGCGATCGCGGGTGCGATGGTCCGCTCCTCCTCGCGGTCGCCAAAGAGCCCACGCTCGCCCGCATGGGGGTTGAGTCCACAAACGAGTAGGCGGGGCGCGTGCCCGCGCAATCGTTCCATCGCGGTAGCGGTCAGCTCGATCGTGTCCAGAATGCGTTCGGTCGAGAGCAGACCCGGCACCTCCCGGTAACCGACGTGAACGGTCACGAGGCTACAGGTGATTGCCTCAGATGTGAGCATCATGCACGACCGTTTGGCATTCGTGCGGGTCGCCAGGATCTCGGTGTGCCCGGGGAAGGGAAACCCGGCGGCATGAAGAGCCTCTTTATTGATCGGGGCGGTCGTGATCGCGTGAACACTGCCGCGGAGTGCCTGGTCGATGGCGAATGTGAAATAGCGGTACGCAGCACTGCCGCAGGCCGCCGACACGATCCCTGGCTGGACCTCCTCCTCACCGAGTGCGTTTAAGTCGAGAACAAACGGGGTGTTAATCCCCTCCCCGTACTGTGACCACATCTCCTCGTCGAGCACGGGGAATGGATCGGGAAGGTCGAGCTGTTCCGCCACCCGATGCAAGATATTGTAATCTCCGAAGACAATTGGCACGCAGAATGCTCTCACCCTTTCATCGGCGAGTAGACGGAGGCAGAGTTCGGGGCCGACCCCGGCCGGGTCGCCCATAGTTACTGCAATCCGGGGGAGGGGCATTTCAGCTCCGTTTCAAGTCAGGACGACAGATGCCAGGACGCCTTGAGTGACGTTGGGGGGGATCTTCACCACCCGTTCGCTTTGGCAGTTTATTCCGCCGGCGACCGGAAAGGTATGAGCACTCCCAAACGGCCGTTGATCCTTCGTTCAATTGAGGCTTGCTCGATGAGGAAGCCTCTGCTCAAGATCTTTGAGCTGACCAATCATCCGCAAGGGGTCCGGGCTCGTCGGATAGAAGTCGAGTTGAGCCCAGGGCAGGGGTGCCAAGCTGTGTGGTGAGCTTCTCCACATGGCCACAGCCCAGAAGAGGTTTCTGGCGCAACTTCGCCTTCGGTTCGCCTTCTTTTTCCGGAGGGACGATGGTATTCGGCGGTGGGCAAATAACCCGCATCAAATCCGGAGCCATCACCCTCGAAAGAATAGACGGGCGCTGAGGTTGAACCTCTGGCCCAAATTCTGCGTCCAATCGGCACCGCGCCGGGGCTGGGCGCTCCTAGAATGTCTTACAAGGGGATCGCCCGAGCCCCGCTGCCACCTACCGGGAGCCCACATGAGCAACACACCGAACCGCGCCAGCAACCCCCCCGGGAAGCCCCGCCGGAAGGACATCTCCCTGGACCTACCGACTGCCCGGCAGATGCTCCCGCTGGTCAAAAGCATCGTTTCCGACATCGTTACCTCTCGTCTTGCTCTCAACAAGCTGACTCCGGAACAGGAGCGGCTCGAACGCCATCGCCGCGATCTGGTCTGGCAGGAACGCCAGCGACGATATCAGGTTGGCGAGGAGATTTCCGCAGCCGAAAGGAGCCTTCACACCGCTGTGACCGAGCTCAATACCCTCGGCGTCAACCTCATAGATGACGAATTTGGCATCGTCGATTTCCCGACCAAGATCAACGGCCGGTCCGCAGCCTTTAACTGGAAGCTCGGGGACGACGGGGTTGCCCACTGGCATTACTCCGGCGAGGAACAGCGCCGGCCCATTCCATCGGATTGGGAATCTGCATCGGCTTCTGCCACCCCGATTCGATTCCGAGGCCAACCCTGACCGGACATTTGGGCGGACCAGTCCGCATCACGAACGTGACCAGAAAGGTCGGCACTCCTCGGCAGGAGGGGAGCCGACCTTGAATCTTTTCCGGACTTTCTTTCCCAAAGTCCGCAGTTAACGCATGCGATATTCTGGCCATCCGGGAACCACGGGATTTCCGGTTTTTTTCGCTCGCCCGGTTTGCATCGTCTGCGAGTGTGGTCTAGGTATTGGTGTCCTCTGATGTGGAGTTTAACTGACGCGACGCAAAGGACGACTGGCACGCAGTTTTTGTGCGAGCCAGTGACTCACTGCCAGCTTGGACCGAACACCACCGGTCGACGATTGGCAGGCCAACAGGGCTTTAACCGTTCCGAGGGGGGAACGGCTAAACGCTGCCAGGCTACCGAAGGGATGGACGGGACCCGTAAGTACGCATGGCACCCGGGGGGCTACAATCCCCCGGGTTTTTTCATGCGCTGGCGGGCCGAGATACGTTCTGATTCCCACATCTTGTGCGGGTTCGTACGCCTTCAATCCAGATCTGGTGCTCGTTCAATTGAGGAGTATCCTCATTGGCCCTCGAAATCCCGGAGGGTGCCTTCTGGCAACGGAGCGTCGAAATCGTCAGGCACTGTGAACGCACCGGCGGCAAATCCATACAAACGAGAATCCAGGACAGGCAGCGAAACGGGTCGGATTTCGGCGATGGGGCTGTTGTCGCGTACGACAATGTCATGTTCCCCAGCCTCGACCCGCTTTAGTAATCCCAGGGGATCTCGCTGGAGATCCTGGAAACTCACTTTGTTCATATCAGCATTATAGCTGTGGAACCGCTGCCGATGAACACCGATTTCATCGGGTACACAGAGATTAGACACGAGCCTGGGAAAGACCGAGCCGCCCGTCCTCACTCACGTCATGATTCCCCGGCCGGGGACGCGACCTCGGCGACAACCTTTGCCGCGCTGAGGGCGAGCTGGCGGGCGGCCTCGGCCAGTTCCGGGCGGACCACAATTGGCGTGGGGGTTCCGTTCACGTCGAGGATCTCCACGTGCAACCCCTGGGCCTTGAACCGGTTGAGGATGGCTGTGAGAGCATCAATCTCATCCTCCACCGCCGAGATTTCGGGAGCCGGCCTTTCGAGTATGATCGACCCGTCTTCCAACCCTACGATCAGGGTCCGGGCGACCAATTCGACAGTGTGTTCAGGACCCAGTCGGAACATCACCAGCCCCCTTGCGGAAATTCGACAGGAACACTTCCCGGATTGCGTCGGCCGCTTGCTGTCCTGTCTTCGCGTGCGTCAGCGACAGTTCCAGCATCCGAAGGGCAACGTTCTCCCGCCGGGTCGCCGACGCATACCGAAGGCCCGGCCAGAAGAGCGCGCCCGCGGCAGCCCCGGACAGAGCCACAATCCCATTATCCCTCACCGCACCGGCAATGACGACACCAATCCCCGTCAGGGCAAACGCGACAGTGAATGCCAAACACGTCCTCTCCCAGGCCCGGTTCTCCTGGATGGCCGCGTCGATCACCTCGCGGGCTGTACGGGGTTGCGATGCAGGAAGTGAGACAGGAGGTGGTTGAGTGGGTGGCTGTGGGTTCACGTTTGCTCCCGTGCGACTCTCACTCGGCGGGCGCATCCTCCGACAGCCCGCCGCCTCGACGCCAGAGCGACTGCAAGCCCTGCCAAGTCTCAGCTCATCGTCATGATTCCCCGGCCGGTGACGCGACCTCGGCGACGACCTTTGCCGCGCTGAGGGCAAGCTGGCGGGCGGCCTCGGCCAGTTCCGGGCGGACCACNNAGGATGGCTGTGAGAGCATCAACTGCATCCTCGACCGGGGGCGGAGGTTGGTGCATTGCGGCGGCCTGAGCCTTGGCCTCGGTTTTGTCGGCCCGCTCGATCCGCTTCGCAATCGCCTCCGATATCCTCGGCGCGATCAGTGCGCTTTTGATCACTTCGGGAACGTACTCGGGTGTCTTCCGCACCAGTTGCCGAACGGCATCAACCGCGTCGTCCACGAGCCCAACCAAGCCAGCGGCAATGTTGAAAAGGTGCCGTTTGACCCGGGTGCCCAGCTCGCCCCATGTTTTAGGTCGCTCCTGTCCCGGCCCGACCTCCGGGGCGGTTGGCTCACCCGCTGGCTTGGCCCGGTATTCGTCTTGCTGAAGGACGGCTTTCTTACCGCCTTTCTTCCTGCCTGTTTTCTTCCGTGGGGTGGTCATACGGTCACCCCCTCTTCGACCGGAGCACCGTAGCCGTTTGAGCGGATGCGTTCGAGACCCGCTCCGCCTTCCGCTCGCACCACATCGCCGAGTGCCTTGACCAGATCCGCGTAGTCGCTCGCCGACACGACCTTCGGATCCCAGATGATGGTGATGTCGGGTGGGTCAGTGCGGGCTGGCTTGTCGAGCGGCCAGCCGTCCGGAAGGCCGTCTGGCCAGAGCGGTCCGAACACCTCCGGAGGGACCGGGGTAGCGTCGGTCCAACCCTCGGATCTGGCCCGGTCACGAATTGTCTGGAAATCCTTGACGATGGTGGCAACCGTCGCGGCACTGGAGGCAGCGGCAGCGGCGTAGGCGGCGGAGTCGGCGTCGGCGGCGGCGGCGGCGGCGTCGGCGGCGT
>PLDW01000244.1 GCA_003136315.1 Gemmataceae bacterium
GTGAAGGCCTCACACGGGCGGACTAGCCGCCCGTGGCACCCTGCATAATTGTGGCAGGTCATTTCCTGGCATCTGCGTACTCGGCGGTTCACCCGATCCGCGGGAAGAGCGGGGGCGGCTTGCCGTCGAGCAATTCCGCCGTGATCCGCAGATCCTCCGGGAGAGCCTTCAACACCGCGGCGTCGGCGTATTTCACTTCTGCCCAAGGGGTTGGGAAGTTGAAGCTGGTGTAGATCGTCTCCGCCGACCTCGGGATAAACGGCTTCAGGAGGATGCTGGCGACTCGCAACGACTGCACCGCGTTGAAGAGCACTCGCTTCGCGGCGGCCTTGTCTGTCTTCACCAGTTTCCACGGAGCGTTTTTTTCGAGGTACTGGTTTGTCGGGGTGAGGAAGTCCTGAACGATCGCCTGGAGGGCAAGATTGTAGCGGCACGCTTCAACATGCCCACGGACATCGGCCACGAACGTCGCCAGGTCAAGGCCCGGAACCACCGACTCGGGAATCGTCCCGGTTGTCCCATCGAACACCCCGCCAAAGCTTTTCCAGGTGATCGTCATCTCGCGAGAGAAGAGGTTCCCCAGGTTGTTTGCCAGTTCCGAGTTATAGACCTCCATGAACCGGTCTGGGCTGAAATCCCCATCCCCAGGGTAGGGGCACTCGCGAAGGAAGTAGTAACGGAAGGCTTCAGCGCTGAAGCGCCTGACGATCTCCATCGGTTCGAGCAGGTAGTCCAGGCCCCTTGCCTTCAGCTCCTCCGTCCGCGACTTGCCGATCTTCCCCTCGAAGTTCACAAACCCGTGGCCAAAGACTTTCTTCGGAGGCTGTTCGCCTGCGGCCCAGAGCATGGCCGGCCAGAGAGCACAGTGGAAGCGGGTGATATCCTTGCCGATGAAGTGGGTATCCGCTGGCCAGTACTTGTCAAAGGTGGCTCGGTCGTCACCATAGCCGATTCCGGTGATGTACGTCAGCAGCGCATCGAACCAGACCCAGATGGTGAACTCCGGATCGAACGGAACGCTGATCCCCCACGCCTCACCACGGCGGGTGATGTTCACATCGAGCAACCCATCGTTCTTGATCAGGCTGATGATCTCATTCCGCCGGCTTTCCGGCTGGATGAAGTCCGGGTTCTCGTCGTAGTACGCGAGCAATCTGTCGCTGAACGCGGAGAGTTTGAAGAAGTGGCACGGCTCGCTCCGACGGATCACCGGGCGTTTGTGGATGGGGCAGTTCCCGCCCTCCAACTCCTTCTCGGTCTTGAAGGATTCGCACCCGTCGCAGTACCAGCCCTCGTAACTGCCTTTGTAGATGTATCCGGCATCGTGTACCTTCTGGATGAACGCCCGGGCGCACTGTTTGTGCCGCTCGTGGCTGGTCTGCACGAAGGTGTCGTAGGAGATGTCGAGCGCGTCCCAGACCTCACGGAACTGGCGGGCCATGTCGTCGCAATACGCCTGGGGCTCCTGCCCGAGTTCGCTCGCTCGCTTGCTCACCTTGACGGTATTCTCGTCGTTCCCCATCAGGAAGAAGACGTCGTACCCCTCCATCCGCCGGTATCGGGCCTGCACATCGGCCCCGAGCTTCTCGAACGCGGTCCCGATGTGGGGGCGGCTATTCGGGTAGTCGATGGCAGTGGTCTGGAACCAGCGGGGGGTGTCGGTCACGAGGTCTCCTCCGGGCTTTGATTCGGTCGCGGATGGCCGCGGCTATGGGGTCATTTTACAGACCCACGCGGACCGGAGGAGGTTCAGCGAGGGGCGGGCGGCAGGCCGCATCACCGGCGGCGATCATGGTGACGATGTCGTGAATAGGATGAGCAAAACGACCCCGGAGGGGTCGCAGCAATTAGCCGGTGGTTGAGCGCAGCGATACCACCGGTTTGCGGTGCCAATCAGCCCGACCCCAGAGGTCGCATCAACGCCGTTGCGGCCACGGGGCCAATTCGCGTTCACGTCAGAGCCTCTGTCCCCGCCGCCGGTGGTAGAGCTGCGCTCGACCACCGGCTAATCTGAACCCGCCATTCGGACTTGGATTGGGTGTTATCGAGAAGTCGCTGATTTGAGAGAAATCAGTCCCGACGACGCTGACGGCGGCGGACGTTTGGGAACCCGCGGGCAGGAGAAATACCCGCTGACACTCAGGATCATCTCCTCACGGGGATGTCGGGGACACCTGTGATCGGGTATATCGGGTAGTGGGGTTCGAGTCGGGGTCTGTTCCCGACACCCGGCCTCTGACCTCTCCTCCCAAACTGCCATGTCTCTCCAACACTACCCCAAGCAATTCCTGGTCGCGACCGCCGCGCCGAGCGTCCTGCTGCTGGCATCGACGGCAGTTGTTGCAATCTACCTCAGCAGCGAGCGAGCCCGTACGGCCGCCGAACTCCGTGAGAACACTGGCAGCCGGCGGGCTGCGGTCGGGTTGGACGAGACCCTGGCCGACCTCCTGACCCTGCGGACCCGTGGGGTGGAAGAGCTCAGCACGCTCCACGAAAGGGCGTCCGCCCACCTGGAGGAAATCAATCTCTATGTGAACAAGGACGAGGAACGGGCTTTGGCCAGGCAGGTCGATGAGAGTTTCACACGCTACCTGGAGCTGTGGAACTCCGGCCGTACCCGCGAGGCCACCGAGCTGCTCGGCAGCGAAACGATCCCGTTTTGCCGTGATCTCCGCAGATTCAACACAAATGAGGAGAAGAGATCCGAGCAGGAACATAACCGAGCCATTACGTGGTTGACCTGGGGATTCGCTGCGGTCGGGACACTCGGGTCCGGTGCCGGGTTAGTGCTGGGCTATGGACTCGCCCGGAGCCTCCGCCGGGCCGTGGATTCCTTGCTTGTGCAGGTCCAGGGGGCGTCTGACCTGCTCGGCCAGGAACTCGCGACCGTGCGCGTCGAACAACTTCGGGGGAGCGACCTGGATGGAGTCGAGAACCTCGTGGCCCGGGTCGGGGAGGTGGTCCGGACTCTCCAACAACGGGAACGGGAGATCCGCCGCGCCGAGCGACTGGCGGCGGTCGGACAACTCGCCGCCGGGGTGGCGCACGAGGTTCGCAACCCGCTCACCTCGGTCCAACTCCTTGTCCAGACGGCTCGCCGAGATCCGACCGCAGGGGGGTTGGACAGTAACGACCTGGCCCTGATTGATGCAGAACTTGGGCGGATCGAGCAATCTTTGAAAGCGTTTCTGGACTACGCCCGGCCGGCAAAGCCGGAACGGATCGCGTGTGACCCGGCGACCATTGTCCGGGATGCCCTGAACTTGATCCGGGCCAGGGCGGACCAACAGCAGATCGACATCCGGTTCGCCCCACCAGCCGCTCCCGCTGTCCTCCTCGCCGACCCTCAGCAACTCCGACAAGTCATTCTCAATCTGTTGCTAAACGCCTTGGATGCGATGCCCTCAGGGGGTACGCTGGAGGTGCTTGTTCGCTCAGTCGGGGGCAGGGTCGAATTGAGCGTCATCGACAGCGGCACCGGAATTGCGGTCGACATCCTTCCCCGACTATTCGAGCCCTTTGCGACTGGTAAGGAGACCGGCCTGGGGCTCGGACTGGTGGTGTCCAAACGGATCGTGGAGGATCACGGGGGAACCATCACTGGGGTGAATCGACCCAAGGGCGGTGCCCAGTTCGTGGTTGGTTTGCCGGCCGGGTAGCGACCAGCGGAGGAAACCTAAGGCGAGCGTCAGATGGAGGAATACCACCCGCCAGGGACAGCTGGGCCGCCCTCCGTGGCGGCCCGACGAGGGCATGTCCCAAATTCGGATCAGCTTTCTTCTGCCGCTCGCCCAACCCCATCCCCCTTCCCTCTCTGGGAAGGGAGGAGTAGAGGCCGTCCGGTCTGAGCCCCTCTCCCCGCGGGGAGGGGTTTTCTCCACTGGTGGTCATCGGACACTCGAAACGGGCCTGTCGAAACTGGGAACGGAACCGATGCCCATTCTTCTGCTGATCGACGATGAGCCGGTGATCCTACACGCATTCCGAAAGGCGTTTCACCCCCCGGAGTACGAAACGCTCACAGCCCGGACGGCAGCCGAAGGGCTTGCGATCCTCGCCGACCGCCGACCAGACGCGGTGATCCTGGATGTCCACCTCCCCGATGGCTCCGGCCTTCAGGCATTCGACCGGGTCAAGCAGGTCGATGCCCGGACACCGGTGATTCTGGTGACCGGGCATGGGACCACCGACCTGGCGATCGAGGCGATCAAGCGGGGGGCATTCGATTACCTTCTCAAACCCCTTGCTTACGACCAACTCCGTGAACTGGTTGCCCGGGCCTGCGCATCGAGTCGATTGATGCACGTCCCCGCCGTGATGGCCGGAGTCGGCGCTCCGGCCGAAGCAGATGTCCTGGTTGGCAGGGCGACTGCCATCCAGGACGTTTTCAAAGCAATTGGTCGGGTAGCGGCCACGACTGCCACGGTCCTGATCCTCGGAGAAAGTGGCACTGGTAAGGAATTGGTCGCGCGTGCTATCTACCAGCACTCAACCCGGGCGGACAAGCCATTTCTGGCGGTCAATTGCGGGGCCATCCCCGAGCCGCTCCTGGAGAGCGAACTGTTCGGGCACGAGAAGGGTGCATTCACCGGAGCGGATCGGAAACGGATCGGGAAGTTCGAGCAGTGCCACGGCGGCACCCTCTTCCTGGATGAGGTCGGCGACCTGTCCCTGCTCGCACAAGTGAAGCTCCTCCGGGCTCTCCAGGAGCAGCGCTTTGAGCGGGTCGGAGGGACCGAGACGATCCAGACCGACGTCCGTGTGATCGCAGCCACGAACGCCGACCTGGAGACGCTGGCGGCGGCGGGCCGGTTCCGGTCCGACCTGTACTTTCGGCTGAACGTATTCACCATTCGCCTTCCGCCATTGCGAGACCGGGGTGACGATCTTGAGTTGCTCACCGATTACTACCTGGCACGCTACGCCCAGGAGTTTGGTCGTCCTGCGCCCATTGTCCCACCCGACACCCGGCAGGCCATCCGGGCCTATCGCTGGCCGGGGAATGTCCGCGAGCTCCAGAGCGTCCTGAAGCAGGGGATGCTCCAGATGGGCGGGGCCGTTCTCCTGCCAGAATTCCTGACTGGGTTGCGGAAGCCTGCCACGGTGATCCCCGCGGATGACCCCGCTGATGCCGGCCCCGGGCCGACATCTCCACGGCCGGCCCTGGACTGGAACCAGTTCATCTCCGAGCGGCTGGCCGCCGGGTCTCGCGATCTGTACGCCGACTGTCTGACGATTATGGAGCGTCAGTTACTGGTCCGGATTCTTGAGCGGACCGGAGGGAATCAGCTCCGGGCGGCCGAAATACTTGGGATCACCCGCGGGAGTCTGCGGCACAAGCTCCGAACCCTCGGTCTGACCATCGAACGAGGGGTGACCGGGGACGATGATCGAGGGGAGTGAGGTGAACGCTGAACGGTTTCGTACGGGAGTTCACGACTCAGCGGATCACCGGACGACTCACATCCGGCACGCTGCCGGATAGCCCGCCCGCATCAGCCAAGCATCGGCCGCCGTTTTTCGCGACCGCAGCGGGCAACGCTTTGTATTCAGCCTGAAAGGCAGAGATTTCTCAGCCCAGGGCAACGCCCTGGGGAGACGACCAACAACACTCTTCCAGCCTGAAGGGCTGGGATCACTTCGCTGTCGATTGCTCTCCCAGCCCTTCAGGCTGAAATCAAAAACCTTGGAAACCCAGGGCGTTGCCCTGGGCTGAGAAATTTCACCCCTTCAGGGTGAAGAATGTCAACCATCTTGATAACGCTCGGGAGCGAAGCGACTGGCGAGCAACCCGGTGGCTTCCTCGACATTGATGGCCTGCACCAGTACGCCTTCCTGCCCGTAAGGTAAGTACGCCTGGCACTCTCCTGAGGGAGCGATGAGGCAGGTCGCTGACTCCTGGAAGGGCAACGCATAATTGACGCTGGCAAAGTAGATCGTGTTCTCTCGGCTGCGCATCATCATCGCCTGCTCGTAGTACGGGTTGCTGGCTGCGCCCCATTGCGTCAGTCGGACACCTTCCTGAGTCGTCCCCGTGTGTTGGGGGTGGAAAACGATCTTGGCACCCCGCACCGCCGCCCATCGCACCGTCTCGGGATAGCGCCAGCCCTCATGGCAAATCGCCACGCCAAACTTGACCCCGTTGACCTCGAAGAGTCGCCGGGTATTTCCGGGCACGTAGAACGGATCTTCGCTCGGGGCGATCTGGTTCTTGGTCTGGTATCCCAGAATCTGGCCCTTCGCATCAAAGACATACGCGGCAATCTGCCGACCCGCCTCCGTGAGCCGTTCCATCCCCATGATCGTGGCTATTGAATATGTTCGTGCCAAGTGCGCCACGGCCTGGAGCACCCATTCCTGGTGAGTCTGATCGAAGGGCAAGACCTCAAAATCTTGTCCCCGCAAACCGGGGAGATAGGCTTCCGGGAAGCACACGATCTCCGCGCCCTGGGCCGAAGCTTCGGACAGGGATCGCTTGACCTTGTCCAGGCCATCGTCGAGGGATGTGGCGACGGTAGGCGACGCCAGGGCAATGATCATGGATACCCTCGGAGAAGAACCCGTCCAAGGACAACACCGGGATTTGGCGTGGGCTGGGAATCGTCGGCCTGAAAGGCCGTTTCCTAAAGCCCAGGCCGCAGGCCTGGGGCTCGGTTGGGAGTGGATTCGGCCCTGAAAGGGCCGTTCTTGCCGAACCAACCCCCCCTCGTGATTGGCCCATTCGCGCTGCTCCCCAGGCCTGCGGCCTGGGCTGAAAGAAGCGGCCTTTCAGGCCGCGCGGGCATCACTCATGCGGATGCCGAAGGAGCCAGAATACGCCAAAACACGATGTTGATCCTGGACACGGCATAAGAATGGTCAGCCGAAGTGGCAACGCAGGTTTTCCTGGATTTGTCAGTGCAATCGAACCCGACTCCGTTTCCTCCCCGGCACCTGCTCACATCCGATATGTCGTCGGGTAGCCTGCCCGCATCAGCCAGCCATTGGTCCCCGGTCTCCGAGATCGCAAGCGAGCGACGGCCGCATAGTCGTCCTCGTCAATTTCGAAGTCGCCGGTCTCGACATCAATGGCGACGTATTTGCCGTCATCTTCAGGCCGCAGCGTTGGCCGAATTTGCCGCTCAAAGATTTCTCCGCCGAGCCGGGCGAGTTCGTCCAGGGTCCGGTGCGGTTCAGTGGTAGACATGATCGATCCCCTCGGTGGTTCGATGGGCATTATTAGTGCATCGCACGCGGCGATCATCGACCCTGATCCGCCTGTCTTGCCGTGGATGTTGACCCTTGGCAGTCGCGAAATTGCATTCCTCATCCGAACTAATTCTTCAGAGTTGAGGGAATGCGACGCGATTATGTAGGCCGCCGATTCGCTTGTCTTGCCCTGGATGTTGAGCCCTGGCTGTGGCGAAATTGCATTCTTCATCCGAACTAATTCGTCAGAATCGAAGTTTTCGGAGGGAGCTTTGCTGAGGAAATGCGCCACGACGGTGCATAGTGCCGAGGCGGCGTCTCCGAGCTTCCAAATAGACTGTTTCGAGCTTCCGGGTTGGTTGACCTCACGGCGTTCTTCCGTAATGTGCGCGACATGCTTGTCGGCCTGCCATTTGGCCTCCACCAAAATATCGCTCGGTGGCGGACAGTTCTTTTCCCAGGATGGATAGAAATCGTACGCGATTACATCGTTCTTGCGTAACGCTGAGAATCGCTCAGGCTTCCCAAGAGCGGTGATCCCTTCGAGGTGTCCGTAGAGGAAGAAGATCAACGCCCGACAATGCACGGCAAAGGCCTCAATATACGCATTGTTGCGGATGGGATCTGTGTCCACCCATTGCGGGAAAAACTGCTGAGCGATGCCAACGAGGTTTTCGAGTTCGTATCGAAGTGTTTTCGAGTCGCTTTGAAGTTCGCTTTGTGAACGAGGTGGCCGCTTCGTCGGATCGATTCTGGATGTCATTTTTGTACTCACAAGCTGGCTTCTCCAATACAACCTCACCAATAGGACACGTCGCCCTGAATTTAAGTTCGCGCCGACTTGCCGCCGAACGATCCCGCTCAGCTGCCCGGCCCGGATCGGAGAGCTACGAAGTCCCAGAAAGCAACATGGCGGGCGAGATCCTGATTCTTTACTTGAGCGGCGGCTTGCCCGATGCGCCAAGCTTTGCATTCAGTGCAGCATGTCGCTGTTTCAGCAGTTCCGGTTGCACGAAAAAGAAGTCGAATAAACCCTCCAGGACGTCGAGGGTCCATTCGGCCTCGCCAGGTTCTACTGGCACGATCTCACCGGAACCAGTGCTCTTGATAGGGTGTGCCGCAAAGTTGCCTATGATCCGAATGGCGTCGATAGCTTCCGCCAGATGGGATGGCAACATATGCCCTGAGATTACTTGGGCGATTTCCTTCGCCAAGTCAGAGTGTTTCACACCCGCTCTCTCGCGCAATAAGTGCTGAAGGCAACGGCGGCTCAGTGCAGCACTCGCCTTCGGGCTATCCGCGAGCACAAGTGATGCCTCGACGAAGTCATCTGCGAACTCCTTGGGTACTTCGGGTGGAGGGGCGGGACGCGCCGCCGCCCGTGGGTAGGCGAGGAACCGTTTCTTTGGATTGGTGAAATGCTCACCCTTCCCGGCACCGCTGAACTGTTGCACACAAACTAACTCAATGACGATCCGGAGACATGCGGGGCAGATGTGTTTCACGGCGCCCCATGCCCCTTCGGTATCACTATCTAGCGGGAGCGTCACCGGGTTCCCGTGGAAATCTGTTTGACAGTATGGGCACTTCACCTAAGTAGGCCTCCGTCGCGAAACCAGGAAGTAGCTCTCGCGGGTCTGGCTCTGTTACTCCGCGCGTTGGCATGGACCAACACGGAATCCATAGGTTTGGTGTTAGCCCCCGCCAATACGCAGACTAATCAGTTCGATCAGGTTCGCGCCAACCTGAATCGGGTTGTCCATTCTAGGGCCCGTGTCAATGGGACGCTGGGGCGATTGCGCCCTGCTCTGGTATTCGTTCATCAGCAGAGCGATCTCCCAGCGGGCCGACCTGACCCCAAAGCTATTGCCCCCCACCCCCAATCCCTCACCCCCCACACCCCCCCGGCCGTTCCCCTCCGACGGCTTCGGCCATCACTTTTAACTGGATCACGCTCCGGTCCTGCTCTTTCTCCAGGTAGGCCCGTCCCTTCTTCACATTCACATGATCCCAGGGCAACCGCTCGGTGATCGGTCGCTGACGCGAGCGATAGAAGTCGACATCCACGCCGAGATCCTTGAACGTCTGCCACCACAATTGCGCATCGAAGCACTCTTTCCACCCATCCATCCGGGCTCCACGCTTCCACGCTTTGTAGAGGGCCGGGGCCACTCGGCGGTCGCCGCGGGTCAGGATGCCTTCGAGCAGGCTCGTCTCGATGTCGTGCTGCTTGATCTTCACCACCTTGTTCCGCTTCCGACGGTGCAGGTAGTCACCTGCCCAGCGGAAGTACTCCCGCGATTGCATCCCGTTCCACTGGTACGGGGTGTGCGGCTTCGGGACGAAATTCGACACGCTCGCCGTCACTTCCTTGTACCGACCAGTCACTTCTCGACCAATGGAACTGATCACCTCCGCCATGTCGACAATGCCATCCAGATCGACCGTTCGCTCTCCCGGGAGCCCGCAGAGGAAATAGAGCTTGACGTGCGACATTCCCGACTTGAACGCTTCGCGGCACCCTTCGTAGAGATCCTCGTTCTTGATCTTCTTGCGGATCTGTTCGCGCATGTCGTCCCGGGCCACTTCCGGGGCGAGGGTGAGCCCCGCCCGTCGCCACCCGGACATCAACTCCGGGACGCTTCGGAGTTGATGATTCACCCGCAAGCTCGGCAGCGAGACGTTCACCCCCAGAGGGGCGAATGTCTCCTTCATCCGTCGGACCAGTTCCTCGAAATAGGGGTAGTCGCTACTGGAGAGCGAGAGCAGGCTGATCTCGTTCATCCCGGTGTTGCGGTAGCTTTCCAGGGCCGCCGCCACGATGGTTTCGACCGACCGCACCCGGAGCGGTCGCTTGATCACCGTCGACTGGCAGAACCGGCACTGCCACGGGCACCCCCGCATGATCTCGATCGCGATCCGGTCGTGTGGGGTCTGGACGAACGACACCACGGGCTTGGTCGGCAGCGGGATCGCATCCAGATCCTGGGTGATCGTGCAGGATGTCACCTCGATCGGGACGTCCGAGCGGGTTCGATTGACGGTCGCGATGGTCCCATCGGCGTGGTAATCGAACTCGTAGAACGCCGGAGCGTAAGCCCAGGTGGTGGATGCGGCCACCTCGGCGAGCATCTCCATTCGCCGACGGTGCGAGAGGTCGCCGTCACGGAGCGCCTGCTCCTTCAGTGCCATCCACCGTTCCATCACCCACGGCAGACTTTCCTCGCCGTCGCCGATGACGAACAGATCCACGAACGGGGCGAGCAGTTCGGGGTTTTGTGCGCCCGGCCCACCGGCGACCACAAGCGGGTCACTCACGAGTCGGTCACTGGAGAAGTGCGGAATGCCGCCGAGGTCGATCATGGTGAGCAGGTTCGTGTAGCAAACCTCGTACTGGAGGCTGAACCCGACCAGATCGAACGCGCCAAGTGGGGTGAAGGTCTCCAGGCTGTAGAGGGGGAGCCGGTTGGCCCGGAGTTCGGCCTCGAAATCCATCCACGGGGTAAACGACCGCTCGCAGGCCCAGCGCGGGTCGTTGTTCATGATCGTGTAGAGCACCTGGAGGCCGTGGTGGCTCATCCCGATCGTGTAGGCATCCGGGAAGCAGAGGCAGAGTTTGCCCAAAACCTGCCGGTGGTCCTTCGTGACGGAGTTCCGCTCCCCGCCAATATACTGAGCAGGGGTTTTGACCCGCGGCAAGATCCGCAGGACCGCGTCTCTGAGGGCCGTGTTCAGCATCGTTCTCGCTCCTGACCAACCGGCGGGGGCGACATCCTGGGTCGTCCCCGCTGCGGCCGTTCGGGTCGCGGTGGGGAACGAGTGGCACCCACCATGATAGCAGCCCGTGCGCGATTCACACGGGTTGTGTCAGCCGTGTCCGAACGAGATCCCGGAACCCGGTATTTCTGGGTAGACAGCGGGTTAGGCAGTTGGTGAGAGAAAATCTACCAGCGGGCTTGGGTGCCACGGGCGGC
>PLDW01000222.1:0-3587 GCA_003136315.1 Gemmataceae bacterium
TTCTCCTGTTCGTTTGATCGGCGAAAAACACGGGTTTGATCTTGGACGAGTTCTAAGGTATGGGGCAGAAGGAGGATGACCGCGACTCTGTAGTTATCCTTGATGAAAAATCCATTTTAACCACAGAGACACAGAGGACACCGAGAGAAGACCAAATCCGAGAGAAGAGATCTGTCTCTCTCGGTTTTCGGCTTTTCGCTGTGTCCTCTGTGTCTCTGTGGTTAAATTATGATTTACAAGCTAACACTAACCACAGAGAGAAGACAAAAAGTGACCCCGCTTACTTCCCCTTCAATTTCCCCATCATCACCGCGAGGCCGACTGCCTTTCCTTTCACGCTCAGCCGAATGGTGAGTTGCGGGCCACCCTCGACGGTCACGGCGATCGTATCCTTTCCGACCGGCGAAGCGCTGCCGAATGCATCCTTCAACAGGGCCTTGATCTCGTCCGGTTTCAGGCTGGTGTCGAATGCCGGGATGGCCTTCGCCAGGGCGACCCCACTGCTCACTGGGGAGATTGGCGCTGGCTTGGCCTTCAGCCCCGCCCGGAGGAGTGCCCCATCCGGCTCGATGGAGAACGCGATAACCCCATCCGAGATCGCCAGCCAGAGTGTCTTCGTCCCAAACAGCCGCTCGAACGAGTCCTCCGTCCTGGTCAACTCGATCTTGTGGAGCGTGAAGTTCCCGACCGTGTCGACATCAAAGGTCACCTTGACCGCGTCTCCCGGGATCATGGGAGTGAGCTCCTTGGCCAGTTTCTCGATCCCCTTCCCGTTCTTGACGGCGAGCGCGACGAGGAGTGCGTGGTGACCCTTGGCATCCGGGCCAACCAACACGCTGGCGGAATCCAACTCACCCGACTTGAGAGTGGGGGCAAGTGCTGTCAGCACCTTGCGGGCAAGCTCCTTTTCGGCCGGCTTGGCCTGCTTCACCGCGTCTTCGATGACCCCATCGATCACCGGATCGAGGTGCTTCTTGAGTTCATCGGTCAGAGCGAGCTTCGTTGCACTCTGTGCCACCGGGCTCGCAGTGGCCACAATCCCGGCTGGTAGGCTGGTCTTACCGGAAAGCCCGGCCAGGTTCCTGGCAAGAGTCGTCCCATTTTTGGCCGTCACCACCACCTCAGCGACGAGATCATCGTCCTTCGGGTCGACCAGGAGGCGAATCCGAAGTTCCTTCCCCTCGTCGACGAGCGTCTTGACGGCCCCCACAAACCCGTCAGCGAGGATCGCGGCCAACTTCTGCTCAGTCGCGGATTTCGCTTTCTGGTCCTTTTTCAGTTGTTCCTGGATCCCGTGTTCCAGTTGCCCGGTGACGAATGTCTTCAGGTCGTCCGGAATACGGTCGAACCGGGCCACCACGGACAGGACCGCCCCGTCGTCCTTGCCGAAGTACGTCTTGGGGGCGATCAATCCCTTGGTGTCGAGGTGTTTTGCGTCTCGGGCCACGTACAGGTAATCGTTCGCGAACCGGAAGTACACCTCGTTGATGAGCGGAACGTGGAGCTTGAAGGTGCCACCGTCGGCCTTCTCGGGCTCGATCGAGAGCCGTTCCTTGAGCATATTGAGGAATCGGGCCTGGTCTGCGATGGGGACCATCACGACAACGGGGCTCGACTCAACGTCTGACTTGAGAACACCATACACCCCGAACGGCCGCTTTGGGTCGACACCCTCGATCCCTTTCCCATCCGCGCTGAGTGCTTGCACAAGCCCCCGGACTTGCTTGATGGGTTCTTCCTGGTCGACGAGACCGCCGATGTATTCGGCCTTGTCGAGCAGGTCGTTGACCGACCTGAGCCGGATCTCGACAGTAGGTTCGACCGTGTTGGGCTGGGCCGCCAGGCGGCCCGGGAGCAGTGCTCCGACTGCAACTGCTGCCAGCGCGACCACCCCGTTACGCATCCGCATGAATTCCCCTCGTAAGGTTCTCCGGGTTTCTCCCGGATATCGCCGGATTGTACCCCGGACCACCCTGTTGGGTGTCAACTGCGTCCTGAATTCGTGCCATCGGCTCCTAAAACGGGGGGTATTCCTCCAGAACCGGACCGAGCGGGATGAGTTCATGAGCGGACAGAAGACCTGGGGCGGGCGATTCACGGGCGGAACCGACCGGCAGGTCGAGGCGTTTACCGAATCCATCAGTTTCGACCGCAGGCTGTACCGACACGACATCCTCGCCAGCCAGGCCCACGCCCGGATGCTAGGTGAGGTCGGCCTTTTGACCCCGGCGGAGGCAGAACGGGTGGCAGCCGCCCTGGACGAGATCGGGGCCGAGATTGATGCGGGAAAGATGACGTTTTCGATCTCGCTCGAAGACATTCATACGCACATCGAGCGGGGGCTGATCGACCGGCTTGGCGACCTCGGTCGGAAGTTGCACACCGGGCGGAGCCGGAACGATCAGGTGGTGACCGACCTCAAGCTCTGGGTTCGTGACGCAATCGACGATCTGGACGGCCTTTTACTCGACCTCCAGCGTGCGTTCGTGGAGTCAGCCGACCGGGAGCAGGGCGTGGTGATCCCCGGCTACACCCACCTCCAGCGCGCCCAACCGGTGCTCGCAGCGCACTACTTCCTGGCCTACGTCGAGAAACTCCAGCGGGATCGCGACCGACTGGCCGATTGCCGCAAGCGGGTGAACGTGCTGCCGCTCGGGGCCGCGGCCCTGGCCGGAACATCGCTGCCGATCGACCGTGAATCGGTCCGTCAGAAGCTCGGATTCGAGTCGATCGCGCGGAATAGCCTGGACGTGTCGAGCGACCGCGATTTCGCTCTGGAGTTCGTCTTCTGCCTGTCGCTCATCGCCACCCACCTGAGCGGCTGGGCCGAGGAGTGGGTGATCTGGTCGACCACCGAGTTCAACTTCCTGGACCTTCCCGATGCGTTCTGCACGGGATCGAGCATCATGCCGCACAAGAAGAACCCGGACGTCCTGGAACTGACCCGCGGCAAATCCGGACGTGTCATCGGCGCACTCCAACACCTCTTCGTGTTGGTGAAGGGTCTTCCGCTCGCGTACAACCGGGATCTCCAGGAGGATAAGCACGCGATATTCGATGCCTTCGACACGGTCGCTGGCTGCTTGTCGGTCGCGGCCCCGCTGGTGCGTCAGACGAAGCTGCGTCGGGAATCGATCGCGTCCCGGATCGAGGATGGGTTCCTGGACTCGACCACGCTCATGGAATGGTTCATCGCCCGTGAACTCCCGATGCGAACAGCCCATGAACTGGTCGGGAAGCTGGTCCGGGAGTGTGAGCAGCGGAAGTGCCGGCTGGTCGAACTACCAGACGAGGCATTCGAGGCGGCAAGCCCCGGCGGTGGTGCAGACGTTCGCGCTGTACTGGGCGTGGCGAACGCGATTGCAGCGTTTCGGAGCTACGGCTCAACCGCACCGGCCGAGGTCGAGCGGCAGGTGCGGGAGTGGGGGGAGCGGGTCTCGGGTTGACCGCCGCTCAATAACAGCGGTAACGATGACCATGACGTGAACACGATGAGCAAAACGACCCCGGAGGGGTCGTAGCCATTAGCCGGTGGTTGAGCGAAGCTCCACCACCGGTGGCGGTTGCAATCAGCCCCACCCCGGAGG
>PLDW01000222.1:3650-12815 GCA_003136315.1 Gemmataceae bacterium
GAGGCCACGGGGTCTGGGTTCGCCTCAGCGCCACCGTTATCGCCCCCGGCGGTAGAGCTGCGCTCGACCACCGGCTAATCGCTGTGACCCCTGCGGGGTCATTTCAAGGTATTACGCCATCTTTCCCAAGATGACGGACATATAACAGAAATAGATAAACAGAAAATCGTAAATTATTCCAGGTGGAAACAATCACGAAACCCGCAGATGTCGTTACGGTACACAGGCGCATATCTGGCGCGAGCCGCTGCGCGGCAGCGTGCTGGTATGTGATACCAGCTACCTCCACGCACAATGCAGTCGTTATCTATTGACTGTTTTGGCGAGCGGATAGGATCGGTTTGCTCTCCTGTAGCATAGGGTCCGGACTCGTCCTGGCACCATTCCCATACGTTCCCATGCATGTCGTACAACCCCCACGGGTTTGCCAGATACGAGCCCACAGGCACAGTTGTCTTCTTGTACACCCCTTCTGTCATCTTGTACAGCCCTTTCGTCTCCGCCGCGGCCGTTCGAGTGGAAGTTTACTCGACAGGACATGCTGAATTGGCTAAAAAAACGTGCATCGCCGCACTTTTTAGTAGCTTCCGCTGCGCAGGGAGAAGGATCGGGCCAACCCTGACGTTATTTGTGAAACGGACCACTTAGCAGTGTGGACCAAACGTTTGGTTCGTCGAAGATCTCCCAACTGACACCGACTCAAATCTTCAAACCCTGCCGCGTGGTCGAACACAGCGCGCACCATCTCCAGAACCCTCCTTGGGGAGAGCCAACCCTTCCGCCTACCTGTCCACCCATCCTACGGCAACCTAAAAACCCCTACATGATGCCGGAACTTTGAGGCAAAGCCGTGGGCATGGCACCCGGCGCGTGGTTTTCACTTGCTTCAGGCGCATGGGAGAGTTCACACCCATTCCCAACCCGAGGTCATCGTGGGGTGCGTTTTCATCTCGTATCGCCGCGATGACAGCCTGGGTATGGTCGACCGGATTTACCCGGCGATCACAGCCCAACTACCGAATCAGAAGATTTTCCGGGACATCGACGGTATTCCACTCGGCAAGGAATTCCCGGACCTGCTCCGGGAGAAGCTGGCCGATGCCACCATCGTCCTGGTCATCATTGGGCTGCGCTGGCTGGAGATCCTGAAACAACGCAAAACCGACCCCATCGACTACGTCCGGGAAGAAGTTCGATTTGCCCTCGAATCGCAGGCCGTCGTGATCCCCGTGACCCTCGGCGGGGCGATGGTGAGGTCGGAAGCCGACTTGGCGGATTTCCCCACTTTACAATCGCTTGCACACTGTAGCGGCACGCACGTTCGCATGGAGCGGGATTTCGCTCACGACATCGACTACCTGGTGAAGATCCTTGCTGACCCCATCACAAGTGAATCGGTCGGCGCGATCCTAGCGAGGAAATACAAGCTGCTCCAGACAGTCGGTGAAGGAGGTATGGGCACGGTCTTCGTTGCCCAGCAGACGAATCCACTTCGCCGACATGTTGCCGTCAAACTCATCAAGATGGGGATGGATACCAAGGCGGTGCTGGGCCGGTTCGATGCCGAGAAACAAGCCCTGGCTGTGATGGATCACCCCAATATCGCTCGGGTGCTCGACGCGGACATGACGCCTCTCGGCCGGCCGTTCTTCGTAATGGAGTTGGTGCGGGGCAAGCCCATCACCGAATTCTGCGACAGCAAGAAACTTCCTCTGCGAGAACGGCTGGAGTTGTTCAAAGCGGTATGTCATGCGGTGCAGCACGCTCACCAGAAAGGGATCATCCACCGCGACATCAAGCCCTCGAACGTCCTGGTCGAGGTGATCGATGGCAGACCGGTCCCCAAGGTGATCGACTTCGGGCTAGCCAAGGCGATGGGGTAGAAGCTCACCGACAGACGAGCGCCAACAAATAGACGCTTTTGGCCGGCTCCCTCTGGCAGCGCACCCACCGTCGCGTATCACTGCAATGACGGGCTCTTCATCGGCAGTCGGCAGTATGGCGACGAAGGGTGAAGCCAGTGCAAATCCGGCCCAGGGCCACTGCTGTGTTCGGCCAGACAGACGACGACCCTGGCACTGCACCAACGGGTGTGGGAAGGCATCCAGCGGGTCTGACTTTGACCATCCGTGCAGCCGGGGAATGGACACTCGTCGCTGCCACGCATGAAAGGAGGAGATCGTGTACCGGGCTCATCTGACTGCGGCGTTTGTGGTCTTCTTGGCCTTGCTCCCCCACTCCTGGGGGCGAACTGCCGGCGAAAACTGGCCGGGCTTCGCTCAGGCCGGCTTCAAGAGTGACGTGGATGCGGCGATCGACTGGGGCAATGGAAAGATGTACTTCTTCCGCGGTGCCAACTACGTGCGTTACGACATTGATGCCGATAGTGTGGACGCCGGCTATCCCCTACCCATCGCTGGCCACTGGCCAGGCATGGACAAGGGTGAGTTTGACCAAGGCATCGATGCGGCGATCAATTGGGGCAATGGGAAGGCGTACTTCTTCCGAGGTGCCAACTACGTGCGTTACGACATTGATGCCGACAGTGTGGACGCCGGCTATCCCCTGCCCATCGCTGGCAACTGGTCAGGAATGGACAAGGGTGGGTTTGACCAGGGTGTCAGAGCGGCGATCAATTGGGGCAATGGGAAGGCGTACTTCTTCCGTGGGCGCCACTACGTGCGTTACGACATTGATGCCGACAGTGTGGACGCCGGCTATCCGGCTCTGATTTGCCCCTGAGCGTTTCGGGGTCAGCCAGACCCGGAGTGGTCGTTTCCCCAACATAGCGATGGGCCGGCAGTCCATTGTCCTGCGGGCGGCCGATTCCACTCCATACTCATTCAAACCAACTGTGTTACCGTGCCAGCACCGCGCTGGGACGGACAATTCCGAACCCATTGGCTACGTTTCGCATTGTGCCCTGACCCCCTGGGCCGGCCTTGGGGCCGCAATCGTTCCCGTCGAGGATCTTCGCCGCAACCCGTTCGACTCGGAATCGTGGCACGAGTGCGACGTGTTCCGGGCCGAGATCGAACGGCACCTGGAAGGGAATCGCTGAACGAATCCCAGGCGTTGTTCTGACACGGACAGGGAGGTGGGCATGTCGAAGCCGTATGATGCCACCCTCAATCGACTGATCGACACCTGCCCAAACGACTGGGCCGCCTTTCTCGCGACCAGGGTCGGGCTTGCCCCCCAGGCAGCCGAGGTGATCGATTCGGACCTGTCGGTCACCGTCCAGGCGGACAAGGTGTTCCGGCTCCCGGGGCCGCCACCGGCACTCATCCACCTGGAAGCCGAAGTCAGTTCCCGTCGCGGCGTTCCCCGACGCCTCCACCGCTACAACGCCCTCCTCGACTACACCTACGATGAGCCCGTTTACTCGGTCGTCGTATTGCTCCGTCCAGAGGCCGACGCCTCCGACCTGACGGGGGTCCACACCCGCACGCGGCCAGACGGCCGGGTCTACCTGCACTTCGAGCACGATATGGTGCGTGTTTGGAACGAGCCGATGGCCGGACTCCTGGCCGCGGGACTGGGGACAGCGCCACTGGCCCTGTTGACGGACGAGGCGGCCGCCGACCTGCCCGGTGCGGTCACCCGATTCCGGGACCAGTTGCGGGGATCGGATGTGGACCGTACAGTGGTCGATGAGGTGCTCGGATCGGCCTTGGTGCTCTGTGGGCTCCGGCACGACTCGGCTCAGGTCATCGACCTATTTCGGAGGCTCAGCATGACCCTCGAAGAATCGTCGACCTACCAGTGGATTCTCAAGCAGGGATTCGAACAGGGGGAGGCCAAGGGTGTCGCCCAGGGTATCGCCCAAGGGAGGGCCGAGGGCGTCGCCCAAGGGGTCGCCCAGGGGATGGCTCAGGGGGTCGCCCAGGGGACGCTGGAGGAACTCTGGCGGGTGCTCATCCTCCTGGGTCGGAAGCGGTTCGGGGTCGTCCCGGCGACGGTCGAGGCCGCGATTCGGGGGGTCGCCGACCAGGCCCGACTGGAGCGGATGGCCGAGCGGATCTTCGACGCCGCCAACTGGGACGACCTCCTCGCCACACCCTGATCGCTCGGGGCGGGCGGTGTGACTCATCGGTGCCGCTCCAGACGCTTGTCGATCTCCTCATCCAGGAACCCGCAGAGGCTGTCTCATTCCAGGAGCAATCGTCGGTCTAACGGGAGAGCGAGGCTCCTGCCGAGCGTGAGGGTGGTCCAGCTCGGCAGGAGCGTCGCCCTGCTATTTGTATATTTAATCGTCTTTCCGTAGATGCGATACCCTCTGCGAATTCTTGTATGAGAGGGACGAATGCACCACTAACCGTCATCGCAAGTCTGCCAGCTCTTCAATCGGAATTCATCTCGTGGTTTCGCAACTCTTGGCAACGATTTCTTCTCGGGCAGGCAACTGGCCCAGTAGTGTTCCCTTGATGACCTTTCTGACATGGTTCACGGCCAGGTGACATCCAACGAGCCGGAAGCGTCAGCGACGGACAGCAACACGAGTCAATTGACGAGACGAAACGCTCGAATGCGTAAGCAGTTGCGGGGGGTTGATCCGTCGCTGACGCTTCCGGCAGCAGATGGAGGAATACCACCCGTCATGGACTGCTGGGCCGCCACGGAGGGCGGCCCAGCCTCGGAACGTCCCAAAGACGGGTAAGCGATTTCCTGCCGCTGGCCGTACCCTCTGCATCCACGGATTGAACCTGGCCATCTTTCCCGAAGGCTTCCCCGAGAAGAGAGTGATTCGGCATCCGGCAGCAGGGTCCGAGACCGAAACGGTGTCACAGAAGGGTGAGAAACCGATTCCTTGAGTGAAAACAGGAGGTCGTGGTGATGATTCCCACCCACAACCCCTGGAACTCGTCACATTTGGAACATCCCCGAGAATCGTGTGAGTCAGTCAAAGTGGGGCAGCGCAGAAAGTGTCATATAATAGATTGGGCAGAATGTTCGAGTAATCCTGACACGGGGCAACGCGAAACGTGTAACAGAATAGATTGGGCAGAACGTTCGAGGATCGCACGAGCCGGGTGCCATGTCAAACCCTTGGGTGGACATGCATGAACTTAGGGGGAGGACTTCGCCCGCATGCCCACGCAAAGCCGTGGGCATGGCACCCGGCAGAGTGTCCAAGTGTCACACAAGTGGGGCAACGCCGAAAGTGTAACAGAATAGAGTTGTCAGAATGCTCAACTGTCGCCGAAGCGGGGCAATGCCGAAAGTGTAACAGAATAGAATTGTTTGAGTGTACTATCGTGATCGGCCTCGCTCCTAGATCCTTGAGCCGCGACGGTTACCCCGACCTTCGGTCTGTGCGGGTGGAAACGGCCTTGCAGGCCGATCCGTCCGATCGCACGCCGTATCTCGGTGGTACCCCTGGACGATTCCCTGGCAACCACCCCCCTGCAAGGATAGCTGCCACCGTCGGTATTTTCTGCTTGCCAGGGGGTGGGATACCCCCGTATACACAAAAAGAGTTGGGCAGGCGTCATGGTGTTGGGCCGGGTAAAGCGACCTCCCACATCAACGCCTTCCCTTTCTTGCCTGGGCAGCCCATCGTGTTCGACCGGTTCCGTGATCCTCTGTCTGCTGCCCCCGACGAGGGGCAGGGGTTCCACGCTCGCCATGATGGCGGGCCGGGGGTCAGCGCAGCGTTGTCGGATGGCAATCCACCTGCCCCGGTTCTGCCGGGCCTCGCGCTGCTTTCAGGAGGAGTCGAAGACGGCCGGTCGGCAATCGAGCAGGGGCGGGCGTTCCTCAACCTGGGCGATCTCGACCAGGCCGTTGCCGAGCTGACGAAGGCCATCCGGCTGGCACCAGATGACCCGGAAGGCTACCTGCTTCGCGGTCAGGCGTGCGACCAGCAGGGCGAAACCGACCAGGCCCTCGCCGACTTCAACACCGCCGCTCAGATCGATGTCGGGCAACTCCTCACCTTCGCCCAGCGGCTCCTCGCCCTCACCACACGACGGGATTTCGACGGCGCAGTGGCGGATGCCGACCAGTCGCTCCGGATTCACCAGCGGCTCTGTCGGACCTGCTTCCTTCGCGCGGCGGTGTATGCACGACGGGGGGAATGGACCCGGGCAGCGGCCGACTATAGTCAGGTTCTTCAGCTCGACCCGGCCAATGGCCTCGCGTTCCTCCGCCGCGGGGAAGCCAGTGCGCGGTTGGGTGAGTGGGCGAAGGCGGTTGCCGACTACACCGAAGCGATTCGACTCGACCCACGCAATGCCGAGACCATCAACAACCGGGGGGAAGCACTCCTGCGGCTGGGGCAGTCCGATGCTGCGATCGCCGATTTCACCGAAGCACTCCGGCTCGATCCGCACTTCACCCCGGCCCGGACAAATCGGGCCGACACCCACTTCCGCCGGGGGGAGTACGATCAGGCCATCACGGATTACAACCAGGCCCTCCACCTCGCTCCCGGATCGGCCCAGGCGTACCTCGGTCGTGGACTCGCACGAACAGAGAAGGGGGATTACGAACGTGCCTTCGCGGATCTGAACCGGGCTCTGACACTGGAGTCGGGGGGGGCCGATTCCGGCGAAACCCGCAAGACGGTTGATCGGCTCAAATCGGCGTATGACCAGATGGTTGCGGGCCTGAACCAGTTCAAGCAACTCTGTCGGCAGGCGGCCACCGAGTGTGGTGGCACCCGCCTGGGGGTTGGCTCTGCGGTTGCCCCATCGGCCCCAGCGCGTGCGATCGACGCTCCGGCCTCACCTGCGCGGCCACAAGAGAGCACGACACTAATCGCCTCGATTCCGGCGGAGGCGGCTCCCACCGAGACTGTTTCGCTCGCCCTGCCCGACCCGCCTGGCCTGAAGCCGTCGTCCGAATCCGATCGGGGGACGTCCTCTCACCGCGACAGCAGTTCCGACCTGCCCGAGGAGGATCGGACAGCGCAACGGCGACGGGCCGCAGCACGGTACTGCCGTCAGGGTCGGATCTTGAAGCAGGAGGGCGACCATGATCGAGCCGTCGCTGCATACTCGGCCGCGCTCTCGGCGGATCGTGGCTGTGTCGAAGCGTATCTGGAGCGAGGGCTGATTCACCGGCTCGCGCGTCGCTACACCGAGGCAGTGGCGGACTTCGACGCGGCAATCGAGCTCGACCCGACTGGCGAAGCTCATTTTCGCCGGGGTGTTGCGCACGCGGAACAGAATGAGTTCGACCAGGCATTCGCCGATTTTGACGAAGCGATCCGTCGTGAGCCAGATCACGCCGTGGCGTACTTGAACCGGGGCTTGACTGCGGTCGCAGTGGGGGAATTCGAGCGGGCCGCTGCCGACGCGGATCAGGCTCTCCGGATCGACCCGTCGCTGACCCGGGCGCGGTTCCTCCGCGGGCTGGCCAATGGCAAGCTGGGGCGGCACGAACTCGCGGCGGGTGACTTCGACGGGGTACTGGCGGAGGAACCCGATAACGCTCGTGCCCACAACCAGCGGGGACTGGCCTACGCAGCCGAAGGGAATTACACGGCGGCAATCGTGGCCTACTCCGAGGCTCTGCGTCTGGCGCCGGATTTCGATGCGGCATTCTTCAACCTTGGAACCGCGTGCCAGGAGAATGGGAACACCGACCGGGCGATCACAGAATTCACCGAGTTCATCCGTCGCCGCCCGCACCATGCCCCGGCCTACCACCACCGGGGTCTCGCGTATCTGGACCGGGAGGAGTTCGATTCCGCAATTGCGGATTTCACCAACGCCTTCCAGCTCGACCCGAACCTGACCCAGGCCTACACGAGTTGTCTGGAGGCAACCCGGCTCAAGTACGAGAGGGCATCGGCCCGCTCGGTCGTGGCCCCTGCCCCCCGGCGGGTTGCCGATGTCAGACCGCTCGCAGTGGCCGCCCCTCCCGATTCCGTCCGGCCAACTCGCCCCGCGCGTCCGACCACGGACGATGCTGCCCCGGAGACGCAAAGTGGGGTAGCGACCGACCCAACAGTCCCGAACCGGCCATCCGCTGACCGGACGCTGACCCACCAGGCTCCCGACCAGGCGAAAGCGGATCTCCCCTCCGGGAAATTGCAGATCGAGTGCCCCGGGTGCGGTACGGCGGGCCTGCTCGATTTCCGCAACCTGGGCAAGAAATTCCGCTGCCCGGAGTGCAATGTCTGGTGGCGGACGGGTGTCACCGGCGACCTGGAAGAGGCGGCCGATCCCAGTGAGGAAACACCCTCGCCAGCCCCTCCTGCGGGGAAGGCCGCAGTCGGGGTGCCGACGGCTCCGAAACCGGTGAAAGCCGTGAAACCTGCTCCAACTAAAGGCAAACGGAGGCAGGAGGAGAGCAGTCTTGGCCACTCGGTGATGTGGCTTGCGACTGTGGCCCGGACCAAAACCGCCCGCTGGATGTTGGTCGGCTGTGTACTCGTGTTCGTTGTCCTGATTCCGGTTCTTTTCCCGTCCTTGTTCCCGAGCGAACTCCGCTCCCGTGGCCAGAAAGTGGCCCAGGCCTGGCTCGCCAAGGACGCGGAGCAGATCAAGACCTTTGCCGAGCCCGCACAGGCCGGGAGCGTTCCGCGGTGGTTGGAGTTGAACCCACCCCCCGACCTGACGGGGCAACCCCAGAAGCCGGTCGTGAATGTGACCGTCGAACGGAACGACGGCAAGACTGCCGAAGTCCTGATCCAGGTGAAAGCGATGAAGGCGAACGGAACTCCGGCCTATTACACCTACCGTCATCGTTGGGTATCCCGTGGGGGTATCTGGTACGTCCAGCCTGCCATCCCCCCCACCGGGCTTGCGACCGGGAAAACAGGGTAAGGAGTTGTCCAGAATCAAAACCGTGAAATCGATGGCAGGGGAATCCAGCCCGTATTGGCCCAGCAGGGAACGATGACGGGTGGCCGGGGTTGAGTCTTCGAAACCCCGGCTGCGTGGGGATGGCGTGCCGGGGTTTCGAAGACTCAANNTGATCTTGGACGAGTTCTAAGGCTCGCGGCTGGCCCGTGAAACAGGCCGAGTGGTCTGTCGAGTGACGTGATCGCAACAGGCATGATGGCTGCCTGTTGCTGGCGCAGAAGGTGTTGTCCCCCGATACGTTCAGTGAGGTTGCCGTGAGGCACCCGAACACCCAAGGAGATGCTCTCATGACGTCTGCACGCCGCCCCGCCAGGGCCGGCTTTACACTGGTCGAGTTGTTGGTGGTGAT
>PLDW01000130.1 GCA_003136315.1 Gemmataceae bacterium
CCCACCCCCCACCCGGCGAGCAAAGCCGCGCCGACCTCCCCCACAAGGGGGGAGGTAAGAGGGTCGTCCGAAATAGGATTTCGCCTCTACTGTTGTCTAAACTATAACAATCATCACCTGCGCACTCTTACCTCCCCCCTTGTGGGGGAGGTCGCCGCGAAGCAGGCGGGTGGGGGGTGGAGCTACGCGAGTCGATCAGGCACACCCCCCACAAGGGGGAAGAAAAAACCGATCTGCCGGGCTGGATACACAAATGGTTCGACCACCCCGATACAAGGCCCGAGGTGCCGGCCGTGAAGCTCAAGTTGACCATCATCTCAGGGCCGCATCAGGGCAAGGAGTTCGTTTTTGACGGGCACGACACATTCCTCGTGGGTCGGGCGAAGGATGCCCATTTTCAGCTCTCCTATGACGATCCCTACTTTTCCCGACGGCACTTCCTCGTCGAAATGAATCCGCCACGTTGCCGGTTGATCAACCTCAGCCCCCGCAACGGAACACATCTGAACGGTGTTCGGGTGGACTCGGCCGAGGTCGCGGACGGCGACGAGATCGGGGCGGGCCATACCGTCTTCAAGGTTCGGCTGATCCCGTCCGACCCGGATGATGTTGATACCCTGGATCTTCCGGTCGCCAGCAACTCCGGTGACAAGACCGCCAACTACCAGCCCCCCTTGTGCATCATCCCGGGATACCGACTCGAAGGAGAACTGGGTCGGGGTGGAATGGGTGTGGTCTACCGGGCAACGCGCGAGCGAGACGGCATTCCGGTCGCCATCAAAACCATCACGCCGGCCCCCGGAGCCAACCAGAAGCAGATCGACCGCTTCCTCCGCGAAGCCAACATCCTCTCGCAGCTTAACCACGTGCATATCGTGTCGTTTCAGGACGTCGGCGAGGCGAGCGGCGTGATCTACCTGGCGATGGATCTTGTGCAGGGGCCGGATCTGGGTACACGATTGCGGCAGGGTGGCGCGGAGGATGTCCGGACTGCGGTCCGGATTGCGTGCCAGATGCTCGACGGCCTGGCACATGCCCACGACAAGGGATTCGTTCACCGGGACGTCAAACCGTCGAACGTCTTGATTGGCCTTGTCGGAACAAAACGCATCTCAAAATTGGCCGATTTTGGGCTGGCGCGCGTCTACGAAGCCTCCCGCATTAGCGGTCTGACGCTCAATGGGGAGGTGGGTGGGACACCAGCGTACATGGCTCCGGAGCAGGTCACACATTACCGTGAGGTGAGACCCGCCGCCGACCAGTATTCGGCTGCCTCGACTCTCTACAAGATGCTGACCAATCAGTACACACACGATTTGCCCAAAGACATCGGCGCCCAGCTCGGCCACATCATCATGACCGACCCGGTGCCGATCACGGCTCGCAGGCCCGATGTGCCGTCGGGTCTGGCGGAAGTGATCCACAAGGCCCTCAGCCGCGATCCCCAGGATCGCTATCCGAATGTGCGGGCCTTCCGACAGGAACTGAAGCGGTTCGCGTAAGGCGGGTGACGATCCCTATCGCTTGTTGGGTTGATGAGAACGTGCGGTAAGCCTTCAGCCCCGAACGTCCCTCAATAGGCTATCATCGAAATGGCGACAACGATAAACCACAGCTTCGTGGCGGTGAGGAATCGCGAGCGATCGGAGTGGGTAAGATGTAGCGATAATTCTGGTGGTACTGATGGCAGCGGAATCGAAAAAACCCGAACAGAGTGAAGTATTACCTGCGCAGCCCCCGACTATTGCCGATTTATCTTCTGAGCCTGCGCCCTGCGTCCCATTCCGGCAGTGGGTATGGCCGAAGGTATGGTCAGATGGCGTTGGACTAGCCAACAGAGTGGCACAAATGGCCAAGAAGGTAAACCCGAAGCTAGAACCGTTGATTTACGAAGCCTTGCTGAAGAGCTTCTGGCGGAAAGAAGCCCTCAAGCGGTTCCTCCGTGCCTCGCATATCTCCGCGAACTTCGTGTCCCAACTGGACATGAACGAAACTAAGCGGGCTTGGCTCGACCGCCTCTTTCCCCTTCTGGCTAGCGCTAACAAGGGTCCGGAACTCTTAATGGACATGGCCAGGGGGTTGGCCGCTATGACAGAGTTTCCAGACCTGATGAACATGGAGGACTCGGAGGTCAAGCTTCATCAAGCACGAGCAGCGGTGGCGGCGTTGGCGAAGGCGCTCGGTGCGGAAAAGGAGCAAGCTGCGAAAGAGCGAGACGAACAGGACACCCGTATCAAGGCGAAGCAGATGCGGGAGGCGGCTATACGGGAGAGGGAGGACTTGGAGAAGCTGAAAACTCGGATGTACAAGCTGGCGATGGCGATCGGAACGCAGCAGGGTGGATACGACTTCGAGGTCTGGTTCTACGACTTCCTGGACTACGAGGAGATCGAGAACCGCCGTCCCTACAAAGTGGAAGGTCGGCAGATTGACGGATCGCTGACGCTGGACGGAACAACGTACCTGGTCGAGTTAAAGTTTGAGGCCAGTCAGGCTGGTGCCACCGACATCGACAGCCTGAAGGCGAAGATCAACTCGAAAGCCGACAACACGATGGGTGTTATGATTGCGATGTCGGGCTACTCCTCAGTGGCGATCAAAGAAGCATCGGGACCGAAGACCGCGATCCTTTTGTTCGATGCAAGCCACATAATGATGACTCTGGAAGGGCTTGGGAATTTTAAGGACTGCATCAAGCGAGTTCGTAGGCACAGCTCACAGACGGGTTACGCCTATCTTCCAACGGCGGAGTTTGGTGGGTGAAAGCACAGCCCACCCGCTGAGATGATCTGCCGCTACGCAACCTGGGCACTGCGCTGCTCACTGCGTTCGGTCCTTCGGACCAGGCGGCTCCGATCCCTATCGCGAGTAAGCCGTTGCTTCCTTAAACCCGCGGAGGAATCAGCTCCGCACAGGCATAAACAACAAATCCATTGATACCATTTAGGAAATACAGTTTTTACTTCACTCGCCGAGAGCCTAAAGTGCCTATGGTTGGGCCGTCGGTCTCGGCAACTTAACTTACGCGGGGGTGTCTCAATGGCACGGTATCTCGTGGTTGCGGTGTTGGTCATGGCGTTCGGGTCTACTGCATGGGCAGGCGGCCCGCCACCGGTGTTTGTGGTGGTGGACAAGGTCGTCCTGGAACCGAACGCGGATGCGCCCGAACGGATCAGGATCGAGGGCTGCTTTGTACGCGAGTCCGAGGAACTTCTGCGAGAAATGCACGAAAAAGGCTTACCGTGGGAGAAAACGTACATGAAGCCGGTCGAGGGGTATGTTTATATGAGCATCGAGAAGGGCCACGAGAAGGAATGCCGCGCCGAGTGGGCCAAGTGGCAAAAGGCGGCCGGGACCGGCAAAGTGGTTGAAGTCGGTGCGTGCGTCCTCGGGGGATCCTTGCTCACCGTCAAGATTCGTAAGCTGGACGAGAAAACGACACAGCCGGATGCCGTCTATACAACCGACTACCTGGAAGCTGGCGGCCAAAGGTATGTTGAGTATGAAGGTAAAACATTCGGACTTGGATTTCAACCGGTCAAAGACTTGCTGGCCTTCGCCAAGGCGAGGCAAAAAACCAAGACGGATAATAAATAGCTTCGGACTAACTGAAAGCGAGCCGTTCCGAACAGCGGCTCGCGACCGTTGACTCCACCGTCCGTGGCTGGCTTTCGGGGAGCGGAAGATCCACTCAGCGATGGCGGAGCGAATCCGTACCCTGCCACCTCCAGGGTGAGTGTCACTCCGCCGCTCTATGCGATCATTAAAAATGCAGTGATAGGTCGAGGAGCACCCCGAGAGACGAATCGATACCGACCCCGTAGCAGACGCCCGGAATGGGGAAGTATATGCCTCGGAGACTCACCCGCGGCCCGGCCAGCGTGGTTTCAATCTCGAACTGTGCTGTCCACTTGTTGGCGATGAAAACCTCACACTGGGCTCCTAAGCCGAAGAGACCATTCACGGCTTGGTGCCATCCAACCAGCAGGTTCGTTCGGCTGTAGTCCGTCTCGAAGAGAGGGATGACGTATCGAGCCCCACCTCTGATCGCGTGTTCAGAGCAAGCGCCGCGCTCGTTCCGATAACCGTGGTAAACGACCGATCCCAATGGACTTCGCTCGGTACGGACATAGTGCCAGGCCGATCCGGCATTCCCGATCGGAAGCGGGATTGCTGGTCCACCCTGTTGCGGGATGACTTGTGGGGCCGAAGGAGGTTTCGCTTGCGTGTCGTGGTGATCCCCACACACCATTACAGCGCAGATCAAAAAATGGGGCCAAGCGATCATGTGCGGCCTCCGGGGTCAGGCCGAATAGTACCCTGATCGCTGCTCTGACGCAACGGCTCCTTGGCTTCGCTTTTTGTTGCGGCAACCTGGCAGGTGCGATAGTGTCGGTCTGCTGCGGGCGGAAGTAACTCAGCGGTAGAGTGGTTGGTGGAGGTATACCCGAAGCTGACCTCGTCGCCGGTTCACATCCGGCCTTCCGGCGCGCCCTGCATCACCTTCCCTTGCTTGATCCTGCGGAACGGGAGAGCGGCCGGTCGGTAAAGCCTGCCCTACTTGGGCCGGACGGGGACTCGGGCCAGTCGGAACCCGAAGCCGTAGTCCCGGAACGCCGGCGAGAGCCCGCAGCGGTCCGCCGCCCGGCAGTTGGCGCCGTAGTCGCGCCAACTGCCGCCTTTACTCACCCGGCCCGGACCCCAAATATCCTCACACCACTCCCAGACATTGCCGTGCATGTCGTGGATACCAAGGCGGTTCGGTGGGTACGAGCCCACTTTCGTGGTGCGTTTCAGCCACTGGCCCTTGGGTGCATTGCCCGCGGGTTTCTTGCCGTCGAAGTTGGCCTGTTCGGACGAAAGGTCGTTGGTGGGCTGAGAAAGGTAGAAGTCAAAGGCACAATCTTGCTCAGAAGTCGCCCCTCCCCGACAGGAATACTCCCATTCTGCCTCGGTCGGCAAGCGGTACAGGAAGTCACTCTCTTTTTCGCGTGCGTTCAGACGCTTCAGAAACTCCTGCACGCTGAACATCTTCTCGGTGTCATCCCCCCACGACACACACTCGATGGGGAACTGCTTCAGGTCGGCGTCGGAGACACCCTTCACCGCAGCGCGACGGCGGGAAAAGTGGCTGGGGTTGTTGCCCATGACGACCTGCCACTGTTCCTGCGTAACCGGGAATGCACCGATGTAGAAATCCTGGGGAATCGCCACCTGCCGCTGTTGGCCGCGGTCGCCCATCCAGAAGGTGCCTCGCGGCACAAGGACGAACTTCATGCCAAGTGGGTCAGTCAGGCGGGGGCAACGATACAGGGCCGCGCGCGGGTCGCCGCGTTCCTCCAGCCAGGCGGCGTAGATCAACCAGGGCGCATCATCTTCCGGATTGAATCGGATCGCCTGCAGAAAGGCGTCATCATCGAGCATGGGAATCTCCGCGCTGCGCTCCCGCTTGCCCTACTTGGACCGGACGGACCTGCGGCTCCTTTCAGGGATCACCGGACAGGCTGTGCAATAGGGCCGCACGGCCTAATTATGGCCGGACACGCGCGAAAGCAACCCAATAGCAGGACCAGCACCTGCTGCCACGTTGTCCAAGGCGATCGGCAGAAGAAAGATGACCACCTCCTCCGATCACCAGGAGTTGAGGATGAGGAGACAAAACCTAACCCCCCAACCCCCTTCGCTAAGAAGGAAGGGGGAGCCGGAGGGCGGTTCGACTCTCCTCTGCCTCCCTGTAGAGGGGGTTTCCTCTGGTTCCCACGCTCTGCGTGGGAACCGTTCTTCCCCCGCTCTGCGGGTGTGGGGCGACACGTTGGAGACGACGTCTGCCGACTCATCGATCGCGTATCCGCCAGGTTCAGGCCAGGACGCGGAGCGTCGAAGACGGCATTCCCACGCAGAGCGTGGGAACGAGGACGCTGAAGACCCAACAGGCGAATGCTGTCGCCTCTGGCGACAAGTGTCGAAAAGGGCCGGTCATCTCGTGGGGGATTGGTCCGGCAAGAACGGCCCCAAGAGGGCCGAATGCACCAGCCCCCAAGCCCTTCTCTGGCAGGCAACTACACCCAATAAGATGACCTGAATGATCTGTCCTGATGCCATTCTGCTGCAACTCGGGATTGGGCATCTGGCCGCAGGCCGAGGCCGAAACAGTCTCACAGAATGCTTGGAAACCGCTTCCATGACTGAAACCAGGAGGCGTTGATGGCGATTCCCACCCACAACCCCCGGCACTCGTCCCATTTGGAACAGCCCCGAGAACCGCGTGAAACTGCCAAAGCGGGGCAGCACAGAAAGTGTCACATAATAGAATTGTTTGAGTATTAGAGTGCTGCCGGGTGCAATGTCCACCGCTTTGGGTGGACATGCACGAACCACCAGGAGAGGACTTCGCCCACCAGCGGTCGATTCACGCCCGCATGCCCACGCAAAGCCGTGGGCATGGCACCCGGCAGAATGTTCGACTATTCCTGAAGCGGGGCAACGCGAAAAGTGTAACAGAATAGATTTGTCAGAGTGTCCAGGTGTTAGCCAAGCGGGGCAGCACAGAAAGTGTAACAGAATAGATTTGTCAGAGTGTCGCATAGTGATCTGGCTCGATCCCCAATCCTCGAACTGTAAACCTGACCCAGTCCTTTCGGCCTGGGCTGGAGGAAACGGCCCGTCAGGCCGAAGATTCCAATCGCACGCCAAATCCCGGTGTTGTTCCTGGACGAGTCCCCTTGATTCACAGAGACCTTGCGACGCCCTTCACGCGGGTCATACAATTCCCCTGATACAATCCCTCCGTTCCCGCGCTCTGGCCCGGGGCGGTACTGGTGTTTCCCGGATACCGCGTGACCCTATCCCCAGCCCCGAACTCGGGTTCCATCAAACCCAGACGGGTCGCCGTGCTCGGGTCGACGGGGTCAATCGGCACCAACACCCTGGATGTCCTTCGACACTTGCCCAACCGTCTGCACCTTGTCGGCCTCGCGGCCCACTCGAAGTGGGATCTCCTTGCCGCCCAGTGCCGGGAGTTCCAGCCGAGATACGCGGTACTGTGCGACCGGGAGGCATTCGCGGCAGCCGACCAGGCCTGCTTCCCCCGCGAGACCGAGTTACTTTGCGGGGAAGACGGGGTTGCGAAACTGGTGACCGACCCGGACGTGGATGTGGTGGTCTCTGCGGTCGTCGGTGCCGCCGGCCTGCGTGGGACTTGGGCGGCCCTGGAGGTCGGTAAGACGGTGGCACTGGCGAACAAGGAAACCCTTGTCGTCGCCGGACCGCTCGTCACCGACCTGGCCGCCCGTCGGGGAGCAAAACTCCTCCCGGTCGACAGCGAGCACTCGGCCGTCTTCCAGGCTCTCACGGGATACGTGGCGATAGATGTCGCCCGGGTGGTGCTCACAGGAAGCGGGGGGCCGTTCCGCGGAAAGTCGAAGGCGGAACTGGAAACCGCGACCCCAGACCAGGCACTGAAACACCCCACCTGGCGAATGGGGCCGAAGATCACAGTCGATTCCGCCACCTTGATGAACAAGGCGCTGGAGGTGATCGAGGCCCGCTGGCTGTTTGGGCTGGATGCGGGCCAGATCGATGTCATCATCCACCCGGAATCGATCGTGCATTCGTTCGTCGAATTTGTGGATGGGTCCGTGCTGGCCCAGCTTTCGCCGCCGGACATGCGACTCCCGATTCAGTATGCCCTGCTACACCCCGACCGCGTTCCCGGTCCGGCCCGCAAGCTCGACTGGAAGTCCCTCTCTGGCCTCCGATTCGAGCAGCCAGACCGGGGCACGTTCCGGGCTCTCGACCTCGGATTTGAGGTCGCTGCCCGGGGAGGCTCCTGCGGCGCCGTTCTGAACGCTGCGAACGAGGCCGCGGTCGGCCGATTCCTGGCCGGTGACCTCGCCTTCCTGGACATCGCCCGCTGCTGCCGGGCCGTCCTCGACGCCCACGACTTCGATCCGGCCCCACCACTGGACCGGTTGCTCGCCCTCGACCGGTGGGCTCGCCGCGAGGCGGCTCGTTGGGCGTGCGGTAGATGAAGGAATACCACCCGTCAGGGACANNCCGGCGTGGGCATGTCCCAAAACCGTGTAAGCTTTTTTCTGCCGCACCCCTTGGACCCGAACGCTAACCCCGATCCCAGGCCCATGAACGATATTGCAACACCCGGCCCAATCGACCCGGAGAGCGGCCAGCCAGACCACCAGATCGAGGTGTCCGCGCTGAAGTCGTGGCTTCGGCTCAACGCCGTCTCGCTGGTCATCACGACCGCCGCGGTCGTCGCCGTTTGCGTCTTCTGGGATCCGGTGACCGCGTTCAAGGTGGTGGTCGGCCTGGGCCTGGTGATCTTCCTCCACGAACTGGGCCACTTCCTCGCCGCCAAGTGGTGCGATGTCCATGTCAAGACATTTAGCATCGGGTTTGGCCCGGCCGTCCCGTTCTGTTCCTACCGCTGGGGCGAGACGACTTACATGCTCGGTGTGATCCCACTCGGTGGGTATGTCAGCATGGTCGGCGAGGGTACTGGAGAGAGTACTCCCGACGGCGATCCGGACGATGACGACACCGACCCGCGGAGTTTCAAGAACAAGGCTGTCGGGCAGCGGATGCTCATCATTTCAGCCGGGGTGATCATGAACGTGATCCTCGGGATGGGGTGCTTTGTCGCCGCGTATCTGCACGGAGTGCGAGAGAAGCCAGCAACTGTCGGAACGGTCGAATCGGGTAGCGCAGCCTGGCGGGCGGGCATCCGGACAGATGCGGACATCAAGAAGATCGGGAGCCGGGAGAACCCCTTCTTCGACGATATCCGCCCGATCGTGATGAGCACCTTGCAAGGGGAACAACTGGCCATCGTCGTTGAACAGCCGGGGCCGGACGGGAAACGGGTCGTGGTTTCCATGCAAGCCGCGCCGATCCGGGATGAGGGAGTGCCCTTCCCACAGTTAGGAGTCTCTTCACCGCAGCGACTGACCCTCGATGATTTCAAGAACAAGTCCTACCCGTGGATCGTGCCCGGAAGCCCCGCCGCGCTGGCCAACGACCCCGCATTCGAGCCGGGGGATCGGATCATCGGGATGACCGATCCGGCTGATCCCGCGAAGGTCACCCCACTGCCCCCAGATCCGCACGACCCAGGGCGGGGTGAGCCCGATTTCAACGACTACTACCGGCGGATGGTGGACCTCGCCGAGAAGCCAATCACCTTCCACGTTCTCCGCCGGGGCCAGTCAGCCGAGACCCCACCGGTCGCGGTCACGGTCCAGCCAGCGCTCCGGTTTGAACTCGGCATGCGAATGCAAATGGGAAAGGTGGCTGCGATCCGGCTGGGCGGCCCAGCAGACGGGAAGGTCGAGGCGGTTCCTGTCGATGGCCCTCCAACGGCCGCGGGGGACAAGATCGCCGCCGTTGGAGTGACCAATCCGGCAGGTAAGACCACCTGGCGTGCCAACGGGAACCGGCCGGCCGAGGCCAAGCCGGAGGATAGCGTCGTGCCCCTCGACCCGATCCTACTGCCACTCGATCTGCGACGGTGGGCGGGTGAGTTCCCGGCCGACCGGCGGGGCGATCTGAAGGTCGAGTTGGTGGTCCTGCGGGAGATCGAGCATACCGAAAAGCGGGTTCCGCTCACACTGAAATACGATGACTCCTTCCGATACGACCGTGAGGTCGTGGCCCTGTCCAACAGCCCGCTCCCCGTGAGTGGGCTTGGGCTGGCGTACTGGGTCGAGGCGGTCGTCACCGACGCCCCCAACGGCGCCCCTGCGGCCGAGGCCGGGCTGACTCCCAACGACGTGATCACCGCCGTTCGTGTGAAAGCCTTGACTCTCGCCGGGGAGGAAAAGTCTGGAGAATGGACCGAGATCAAACCGCATCAATGGGCTGGGGTCGACTCCTGGTTCCAGCAGACTCCACCGCACGAGATCGAGTTGCGGGTCAAACACGGGGAAGAGATCCGTGAGGTGACCCTCAAGGGCCGGCCCGACCCGACCCGCGGCCTCCCCTCCCGCGGCTTGCTATTCGAAACCGACGTCCGAACTCAGACCGCGACCGGGGTTGGGGACGCCATCCAACTCGGAGCCTACCGGACCGTCCGGTTCATCAAAACCGTCTATCAGAACCTGTACGGGATGATCCGTGGCCGGGTGTCTCCGAAGACGATGAGCGGGCCGCTGACGATCGCCAACGTCTCGTACAAACTCGCGGGGGAGGATTTCTGGCAGTTCCTCCTCTTCCTGGGAATGATCTCGGTGAACCTGGCGGTGGTGAACTTCCTCCCAATCCCGGTCCTCGACGGCGGGCACATGGTATTTTTGATCATCGAGAAAGTGCTGGGCAGACCCGTCCCCGAGCGGCTCTTCGCGGCGGCGATGTGGGTCGGCTTGACGCTGATCTTTTGCCTGTTCGCCTATGTCTTCTACCGCGACATCGTCCGGCTGTTCCTGTGATCCCACCGTGATCTTGTTCTCATGCAATGCTGTTCGATGTGTCCAACGGCATAGCTCCTTATACAGGAATCCGCTGAGGTTGTCGCATCTAAG
>PLDW01000026.1 GCA_003136315.1 Gemmataceae bacterium
AATTTGCATGTTGAAAGGGCTGGTCTTCGAAACCCCGGCAAACACGCTTGACGCCTCATCCGCTCGATTCCCAGGAAGACCCGCTGCTTTTATCGCCGGCCTGCCGGGGTTTCGAAGACTCAACCCCGGCCACCCCACCACCCTCCTGCTCCCCCTTCCTTCTTGGGGAAGGGGGTTGGAGGGTTAGGTTTCGGCCGCTCGTCCTTAGTCCTTCTTGTTGGTTCCCGACTCCCGATCTTCCAGTTCCTTCTTCAGTTGAAGGATTCCGGAGATCAGTACCCGGTCGCCAACTTTCAGAGGCGAAAACGGAAGGAGCCCGGACTCCTTTTGTTGCGTCATCCCAAGCTGGATATCGTCGTCCGTCAGTTCGCTACGAACGTAGGCGGTCTTGTCGAATCGGTGTGTGACTTTCACCCGTCGGAGGGTGTACTCCGCCTTGGTCGGGTCCGTCTGGACGAACACCACACACTGTCGACCATCGTCCGCAACCGCATCCATCGGGATCTCGACCACCTTCTCCTCCCGGGGCAATTCCACGGAAGCGGTGACGTACTGACCCGCCCGAAGCGCCCCCCCATCGTTCTGGATAAAGCCCTTGAGGACGGCAGTGTGCGTGTTCGGGTCGATCAGGTAACCGATCTCGTCCACTGGGCCGACCAGACCGGTCCCCACTGGTGCCCCGGCAGTCCGGACTGACCAGTTCAAGACACCCCGCCGATGCAACTCCCTCAACCGGGGCAGTTCGTCCTCTGGAGCGTCCGCCCGCACCAGAAGACGATCGACATCGGCGATCTGGAACAGGTTGACGGTGTTGTCGACGACGATCTCGAACTTGTTGACGTTCCGTTCGATGACGACCCCGTTGATGGGAGACTTGATAACCACCTGACCCCACAACTTTTCCTTCTCCGGGTCGCGCTTGCCGTTATTCTTACTGATCTCTTCGGCTTCTTTGCGGACTGCCTCGATGTCCTCGGGCGGGATGTTCCAGAGTTCCAGATTCCTCACGGCCCGATTGATCGTGTTCACATCTCCGGCCACGGCTGCCCGGGCGCCCAGAACGGTCACCTCAGGAATCGCAGCACGAGCGATCGGATCTTCAGTCATCTTATCCAGGATCTTCTGGTCCAACTTCAGTTTGACGATAGCATCAATCAGATCGTTCTTCTTCGAGCCCACGTCCAGGCTATAGAATACTGCCAGTACATCCCCGGCCCGGACAATATCACCCGACCGGATATCGCGAAATTGAGTCGGAGCGAACGTATCTACAGTCTGGCCGAGCGAGACCACTTCCGTTCCGTTGCTGGCGAACCGGCAACGAATCCGGCTGAGCCGAGCGGGATCGAGCATTGTCGAACCCGGCAACGGTAGGGTCAGGTTTGTGGTTGGAAGGGTGGCAACCCCGAGCACATCCTTCCCGTCCTTGCGGATGCCCAGAGAGTTCCGCACCTCCTCGGGCACCGAGAGCGTGTGGGTCGGGGCTTTCGGATCCTTGGGGTTTTTCACCACCTCGACCTTCAACGGCTCCTGACGCTCGGTGGCGGGGTTCGCCTTGGTCGTCGCGAGCCCGGGAATTTCCCAGCCCAGCGACATCGCGAACACGCCGCCCAAAACGACGATCGCGATCAGGAGGATCACGAGTGTCTTTATCGTCTCCAGACGACTCGTCCTGGGAGGTGGCGAGGCCCCAGGTGGGAGAGGCTGATCTGGTGACGGGGTGAGGGTGGGGGTAACCTGGGTCTCGGTGCTCATGCTCATGAAATGGACTCAATTTGGGCTCGTTCGCTCCGAGCAACAGCACTGGGAGAAATCAACAGCTTATTCGATAAGCGTTGAATGCCTGCACGCGCAGCAGGGGGATTTTTCCGTGCTCTCAGGCGTGATGAGGATGGGGTACCGTGTCACTTCACGATACGCTTCAAGGACTTCCGGCGACAATACCGGACTCAATACCCCAGATCGATCACACCTGACTGTGATAAGGTTAGAAGCATTTCCAGTGCCAAACCGACCAGTGAGTGAGTTGTCTCACGAAGGATGGAAGCGGGACTGAGTGGAGTTCGCGGATTGCGCCACGGTCACACGTTCAACTCGGCAGGATCATCGCCCCTGGCCGTCAAGTGTTTTCGTCACTCGATTGCGGTGGAACCTCGATCTCGATGTCGGGTTCCTCGGCCTTCGCCTGGCAAACATACGACCGGCCTCGACATCGCAACAATTCTGAGAGATGGTATGTGGTCTTCGATTACCCCTAACCCCTGGCGGGGTTGATGACAGAGCGGTTCGCCCGAGAATTGTCCAGAGGACGACCATAGCCATTGTTCGTCACCCTGCCCGTGTGGTTGTCGGGCAAGCAGTCGCTGACTTCGCGTGCCTGAGCAACCCTCTCGGCCGGGCGTTTTGCCACTCCGACCGGGCATTTTGCCACCTTGACCGATTCGGGTTCCGCGGCACAGCAGTGGGGTTCGCCCGGGTTGTCGTCATCTGCCGGGATTTCCCAGCCGTCTTCCCAGCGAAAAAGAGTCAGTCGTCCAAGGCAATCAGTGTGCCATGCTCCCGCTCCCAGCCGGTGGCTGGCGGTTGCCGTAGAAGGTGTACAGAACTTACATTAGATAGATATTAGTGAACAATATTAAGATCGTACTGCCAACCACCACTATCGCCAGCGGGCGCGCCGTTTGGGCGCCGATCTTGGTGGAGAGTGCTGCGGCAACAGGCCAAGAATCGCCGTCATTGCGGTGATCATGACAGGCCGCACCCGCTTGGCAGCGCCCTGGGGATTTCTGCTTCGATGGGACTTGGCCACCTTCGACAGACGGAAGCGCGGGACGGCCCCGACAACGCCGCAATTGGGGAGAGTGGATGTGTGGTTCTCGACCGAACCCAACCCTCTGGCAGGGGTGCTGGCTTCTAGTTCTCCTCCAAGATTTGTCCGCAGCACAACCACGGCCGCTGTTTGTCACCCTATCCGGGTGGCTGTCGGGCGAGCACGCACTCCATGTGCTTGAGCAGCCACGCGGTCAGTAGTTCCATTTCAATTGCACGGTCACTCCGGTCATGGACAGTTCACCACGCGAAAGTTGAGAGAAGGTGCTCAGTCGCCCGACATTCCACCAGTATTCGTAGAATCCACCGGCAAAGAGACTCAACCGGGACCCAGGCTCTTCATAACTCACCCCGAACTGTCCGGCCAGCATTGGGACGGATTGGGAGCTGGTGATCCCTCCGAATTCATAGCCCGAAGCGATTGTCGTCTCAGAGACTCCCTGTTTGAGCGTGCCGGTGAATGAGGAGCCATAGTCGAACTTGGCAACGGCAGACAGTCCCGGCACATACGCATACAGGTCGCGGCTGAGTTCGAGCCCCACATGGCCGCCGAATGCCTTGAAATCGTTGAAGGCATGCTCTTGCAGGATGCCGCTCTCGCCTGCTGCGAGTCCGGACGGGGTGAGGGTATTGTCGTAGAAGAGGTAGACCATCCGCATACCGATCCGCCACTTCATCCCCACATGCTGCCACGGGGTGAACTCCCGGCTGGCGTAGTCGAAATCGATCACGTTGAGGTCGAACCGGGTCCGCAAGTTCGCAGGTCCGTCCTGTCCCAGAGGGGTGGTCGTCGACCCTGTCACGCCCAAATAGCGGTAGCTCAAGAGGAATTCCCCGAACCCCGAACCCAGCCGGTAGCCAGCTTCGAGCCGTGGGGAGACACCCCAGTTCAGGCCGGACGATCCGAGCTGGAGCGAGTCGACTGGGAGTGTGCCGACCGGTGCTCCATTGGCCAGGGTGTTGAAGATGTGGGGCACCACAGCCTGGACCTCGACACCAGCTACAAACCCGGGTGGGTGGAATTGCGGCGGATCGAGTTGCGGGTCGTTTTCAAAATACCGTCCCGGCAGCGGAGCGCAGGCGTAGGGCATTGGAGTAGGGGCTTTCCAGAAGAGCGACTTCGGCTCGTCAAGCAGCTTGGGCCAACCCTCCAGGATATCGGCTGAGGGTGTGACCGGGGCCGGTACGGGAAGCGGCGAGGCCGGGGGCATTCCGGGGATCTGCGAGGGTGGGGCCATTGCTGGGATCTGCGAGACCGGGCCTGGGAATGGAACCTGCGAGACCGTGACCGGGAAAGATCCCGGATACGGCAATGCTGGGGCCTGCACTGGTCCGGGGGTCGCGGGCACTTGAGCGCGGCCGGTCGAAGCCGACAGGGCCACTGTCAGGATCGCAAGGAACACCAGGCTCGGCAGCGGACGGGTCATCTCCGTGTCTCCTGATCTCTGGCTTCGTTGCCTTGAGGATTGATCCAGGTCACAGTCGCCGATCAACCGACTCAGTCGCTTTCCGGTCGTGAACCGGGCCGTTGCCACGACACCACAGGCGAGACGCTCGGCAGGATCGCCGGTTCGACCGATGGCAGGAGATTGGGTTGTGGGGTCATGATCGAGGTCGGCTCCGCTCTGTGGAATTCCGACAGCGGAGGATCGGGCTGGGGGTTCGCGACCGAGGTCGGCTCCGCTCTGTGGAATTTCGATTGCGGAGGCTCAAGCTGGGGGGTCACGACCGAGGATGTTTCCGTTGGGCGAAGCACAGGCAAGATCGTCGGTCCGGCATACGGTGCTGCCGGCTGGTAGGGCGGAGGTTGCGTGCCGACCGGGAGGACTCGGGCCGGGCTGTTGATAGGGGCCGTCCCGACGGCAGGCGGGGTCGCCTTGGCTTCGCCGAACGGGTGGCAGCAGGGCAACGGCGGCAGGTGTTCCAGGTCGGGCAGTGGGGGCAACTGGCCTTTCTCGGCATTCTGGAACAGGTCGTCAGTCTGGAGGAGATCCGCAACGGACACGACGCCCTGCCAGAGTGAACCCAAAAGTCCCAGGTAAGTGGTCACACTCGTCGCCAACGTCTGCTGGGCCGTGACCAGATCGTTGAACTGGACACCTCCTGGATCACGCTGGCGGCGTTCCAGAACCCCGCGGTAGGCCCTCACCTGATCCGGCAAAATGTTGAGGCGGTAATATTCCACGGCATCCAGGTTGGTCTTGTAATTCGTGTACGCTCCAGCCAGGTTGTTGGTCAGCGTGATCGCGACCCGGTGCGGTTCCTCAATGGACCGGGCCAGGGACGACTCGGCTGTGAGAATGTTCCCACGGTTCTGGTCCCAGATCGGGATCGGAGCGGTGACGGAGAACATGTGGTACATACCGAACGGAGCCAGGGAGAAGTCGTGGTACATACCGGCTTGCAAGGTGATGTCGGGGTATAACGGAGTCACCTGATTGACTTTCAGGAGATACCGATACTTGTCAATTCCATTCCGGGCGGTCAGCATATCGGTGTGGTTCCGCAGCACATGGCCGAGCACCTTGTCGTAGTCGTAGGTCGGGACGAGCCCATCAATGCGACCTGCGACCTCCGTAAGAGGCAACTGCCCCAGCCCGATGGTCGCAACCAACTGCTTCCAGGAGTACTCGTAGGTCGCGATCGACTGTTTGTACGCCAGCCTGGCCATGTATGCCTGGGCGCGGAGTGTGGCTGGCTCGTAAGCTGCGCCGAAGCCCGCACGCTCGGCGAGGGTGAGTTGCACCCTGTAGACCTCATCGGTGAGGACCGACAGTGCCCGAGTCACCCGCATCGTCTCCTTGGCGACCAGCAGAGCGTAGTAAGCGTTACGCACCTGGGTGGACAAATCGCTCCGGGCTCGCTTGAGAGCGAACTCAGCATTCTCCAGATCTTTCTTGGCAGCTGCGGTGTTGAGTGTCATCTTACCGCCCATGCTGATATTCTGGCTGAACTGAAATCCGAAGGCACCGGCCGTTGAGTTATCGTTGGATGGTTGGACGCCGATCGTGACATTCGGGTTCTGATACGTCGAGGCCTGCCTCACCGCGCCCAGTGCGCCCTGAACATCCGACGCCGCCTGCCGAATAATCGGGCTGTTCTCCGCTGCAATCCGGTGTAAGTCGCTCAGGGTGTAGGGCTTCCCGTTAGGTCCCGGTAGGGGTTGCACTTCCTTCGCCAGAGGTGGGAGTTCTGTGTACAGTTTCCGGAACGCCTCCCGTTGACCGGCGGGATCAGCGGGCATCCTCAGCAACGGAGCCTCAGATCCGGGGATAGCCTCCGGCACAGTCAACTGAAACCCTGGGGCGGGTTGCTTGGGATCCTGAGCGCTCTCCATGAGGGCAGACGCCTGGACATCGACACCAGGGAGATCCGAGACTTTCCCGCCCTCACCGCCCTTTTTGTCGGAACCGGGGGGAGTGGGTGACGTCGTCGCAGGCCGCGACGGAGACTGCATCGTGGTTGGCAGCACATCGTAAGGACGGGACGCCATTTCCCGGACGGTGTTGTCCGTTGCCTCACGGGCCTTGTAGAGACAGCCGCAGACGGCAATCAAACCCGGCATGAGCAGGAACGGGATTGGTCGCTTCATGCCACCACCTACAAGAAAAGGAGTCTTGCTGGCCCAGGTTGTCGACCGAGTCTGGCGTTGATGGTCCCCGCCAAGCTGAACAGCGGGTACGGTTGTATCGGCTTTTTGGATTAGCCAATCTACAATTTTGAAAAAACCCAAAAAATGACTCATGAAACGCCACTTTGCTGCGCGGAACTGTGATCGCTGCCACGACACGCTGCTGGTCGCTCGACCCTGGTGTGACCGGCACCCGACCAAAAGTCATGGATGTGAGATTGACCAGGGTTGATCGACGCGGTGTCGATGGGTCAATGGTGCGGGGATCAGTCGCAGCTCTGTTCGACCTGCCTGAAGAGGATTCCCGGAGCCAGTCGGCCTGCGAGCGGATAACATCTTCAGAGCCGGGCAGGTGTCATGGCGTTGCTGCCGACCCGCCCAGGAGCTTGAAGGACCGCCGATGACCCGCTGTCTCCTCTCATTGAAGGTCGTGACCACTCCGGACATCCGCACCGGGTTCCCGGACAGCGAGGCGTTCCGCTGTGGGGCAGCCCACATCTCCCCAAACAAAAACGATGTCAACGACCTTCCCTGATCGGTCAATCGTCTCCCAAGAAATCGTGATCGAATCTCGATCGAGGTGTCAGGTGTTCGCAATAATCGACCTTATCCGGTGCTGGCTCCAGCGCCTGACTCTCCTTGGCCTCGTCGGCACACTCTTGATTGCAGGCGCAAGCGGCGACGAGCCGAAATCGGCCCAGCCTGGTCAGAAGGCGGACGGTTCGTGGTGGGCGCTCAAGCCCATCGAGAGGCCGAAGGTGCCGGAGGTCAAGAACGCGGCCCGCGTTCGTAACCCAATCGATGCGTTCATCCTGGCGAAGTTGGAGGCGAAGGGACTTGGTCCATCGCCCGAAGCCGATCGCCTGACCCTCATCCGCCGGCTCACCTTCGACCTGCACGGACTCCCGCCGACCCCGGAAGAGATCGATGCGTTTCTCAACGACAAGACCGATGATGCATACGAGAAACTGGTGAATCGCTTGCTCGCATCGCCGCGGTACGGCGAGCGATGGGGCCGGCACTGGCTCGATGTCGTCCACTACGGCGATACCCACGGGTACGACCGCGACAAGCGCCGCCCGAATGCCTGGCGCTACCGCGACTATGTCATCAAGAGCCTGAACAACGACAAGCCGTACTCGCAGTTCGTCCGGGAACAACTCGCCGGTGATGTTCTCTTCCCCAACGATTCAGACGCGCTCGTCGCCACTGGCTTCATCGCGGCCGGGCCGTGGGACTTTGAAGCCCACAACGAACTGCGCGAGGGCACGGTCGATAAACTCAAGACCCGACTGATCGACCGCGACGACATGCTGGCCAACACCATGACCACGTTCGCCAGTCTGACCATCCACTGCGCCCGCTGTCACGACCACAAATTCGACCCGATCCCGCAGAAAGACTACTACCGCCTCCAGGCCGTGTTCGCTGGAGTCGAACGCCGCAACCGTGTCGTTGCAGACCCCAATGCCGAGAAACGCGCCGATCTGGAGAAGAAGCGGACAGCCGTCGCCGCCACCCTTCCGGCTGGCTGGCACAGCACCGTTGCCGCAGAGGCCGATACGAGCAAGTGGGTCCAGATCGATCTCGGAAAGTCCGTGCCGATCGACACGATCCGGCTGCACCCCGCGCAACCGGTGGACGTGGAAGCAGAAGGCTACGGCTTCCCGTTGCGGTTTACGGTGGCGGTGAGCGACGACTCCATGTTCGCAACCAGCGAAACGGTCGCGGACAAGACACTGGTGGATTTCGAGAACCCCGGCACCAAGCCGGTTGTCATTGAGGGCGGAGCGCGGAAAGCTCGCTACGTGCGGATCACTGCCTCACTTCTTTGGAAGCGGGCCAACGATGCCTACTTGTTCGCGCTCTCAGAAGTCGATGTCGAGAGCAACAAGGAGAACGTCGCGGCGAGTGCCGCAGTCAGCGCCCGAGACTCCCTTGACACCCCCGCGTGGAACACGAAATACCTCACCGATGGCTTCAACGGCCGAAATTGGCTTCGGCCGCCTGCTGACACGGGACTTCAAGCGAAGCTGGAGAAAGGGGTCACGGTTTACGGGTCGTTGTCAATGGAACTCGACGCGCTACCTGCGCCGGACATGGTCTATGCCATCGAGTCGGTCGCGCCGCGCCCCATCCATTTCCTCAACCGCGGCGATGTGCAAAAGCCGGGGGAACTGATACCGCCGGGCGCTGCGTCGTGCGTCACCGAAGTGGATGTGACGTTCCCCACGGATGCCAAGGAGGAGGGCACCCGCCGCGCGGCACTCGCCAACTGGCTTGTTCACCCCAAGAATCCGCTGACGCGACGCAGCATAGTCAACCGTGTCTGGCAGTACCATTTTGGTTATGGACTCGTCGAAACCCCCAGCGACTTTGGCAAAAACGGCATCGCGCCGAAGCATCCCGAATTGCTCGACTTCCTCGCCGACCAGTTCCTCAAGGACGGCGAATCCCTCAAGGCGTTGCACCGCCTGATCGTCACGAGTGCCACCTACCGACAGTCGTCTGCAACCAACGAGAAAGCCGCGAAAATCGATGCGGACAACCGGTTGCTGTGGCGAATGAATCGGACCCGACTGGAAGCCGAGGCAGTCCGTGATGCGGTGTTGGCGGTTAGTGGCACACTCGACCTGAAGATGGGCGGCCCAGGGTTTGAATTGTTCCGCTACAAGGACGACAAGTCGCCGGTCTACGATCACACCGACGTCACCCGCATCAACGACACGGCCAACTGGCGGCGCACGGTCTACCGGTTCACTGTGCGAAGCGTCTCCAACCCGTTCCTCGAATGTCTCGATTGCGCTGATCCGAGTATTAACACACCCGTGCGAAACACGACGATCACAGCGCAGCAGAGTCTCGCGCTGCTCAATGACCCATTCCTGCTCAAGCAGTCGGAACTATTCGCGGAGCGGCTCAAGACGATGAGCGACAGGCCACTGTCACAGGTCGAAGCAGGATTCCTCCTCGCCTTTGGCCGCAAACCGACCCAGGCGGAAAGCGATTTGTTGGTCCCTCTCGTCGAGAAGCGAGGAGTGGCACAATTCTGCCGCGTACTGTTTAATGCGAATGAATTTATATTTATTGACTAGCCGCTCCGGGCCGCCACGGAGGGCGGCCCCTACCTGAGATTGGTAGGGGCCGCCCTCCGTGGCGGCCCGGCTTCGGCAAGTCCCAACGCCGGATAAGCTTTGGAAAATATTTCCATGAACCTGTACTCAATGGATCGGCGACAGTTCCTCTGGCAGATGGGCGGTGGGCTTGGCGGCATCGCCCTGGCGCACATGCTCAGTCGTGACGGCTTGCTCGGTGCCGACAAGGGCAAGCCTGAGTTGAACGGCGGCCTGCATCACAAGGCCAAGGCGAAGCGCGTGGTGCAACTGTTCATGTCCGGCGCGGCCAGCCAGGTCGATACCTTCGATTACAAGCCGAAACTCGACCAGATGCACGGGAAGAAGTTCGATCCGGGCGGCAAGGTGGAGTTGTTCCAGAGTTTCCCCGGCATGTGCCTGAAAAACCCGTGGGGCTGGCAACAGTTCGGCAAGTGCGGCAAACACGTCAGCAAGCTGTTGCCAAATATTGGGAGCTGTGCCGACGACATCGCCTTCGTGCATTCGATGGTGACCGCGTCGAATGTCCACGGTCCGGCAACGTACCTCCAGGCGACCGGGTTCGCGCTGCCGGGGTTCCCGGCAATGGGCGCGTGGATCGGGTACGGCCTGGGTAGTCTCAGCGACGATCTGCCGACATTCGTCGTCATCCCGGACGACCGTGGATACGCGCCCAATGGTCCTGCGAACTGGGGTGCCGGGTTCCTCCCGGCCGCGCACCAGGGAACCATGCTCCGGCCGGGCGCGTCACCGCCGATCTTCGACCTGAACACCCCCAAGGGCACGTTCGCCACGCCCGAAGGCGACGCTGACGCATTGGCCGCGCTAAACAAGCTCAACCGCACCCACACGGCAGCGCGACCCGGTGACAGTCGCCTCGACGCCCGGATCAGCGCCTATGAACTGGCCGCCCGACTTCAGGTGTCGGCTCCGGACGTACTCGACCTGTCCAAGGAGACCGCAGCGACAAAGAAGCAGTACGGTCTGGACGAGAAGGAGACAGCGGAGTTTGGCCGAAACTGCTTGATTACCCGGCGGCTCCTGGAACGCGGCGTCCGCTTTGTGCAATTGTGGAATGGAGCCGACAACGGCATCCCGCGGCGAAACTGGGACAGCCACGAGAATATCGAGAAGGATCATGGGGAGATGGGCCGGAGCATGGACCGGCCGACCGCAGCGCTCCTCAAGGATTTGAAGCAGCGTGGGATGCTGGACGACACGATCGTGATGTGGACGACGGAATTTGGCCGGATGCCCTGCACCGAGGGCGGTGCCGGTCGGGACCACAACCCCTTTGCATTCACGCTCTGGCTGGCAGGTGGCGGAATCAAGGGGGGCACCACCTACGGGGCCAGCGACGAGTGGTCGTACAAAGTCGCCGAGAAGCCGACACCCGTCTACGACATCCATGCGACGATCTTGTACCTGCTCGGCATTGACGACAAAAAACTGATTTTCCGCCACAATGGCATCGATCGCCGCCTGACCGATGTTTACGGCAATGTGATCTCAGATCTGATTCTGTAACGCTAATCACCAGGTCGCATGGCCCGAAAGCCCGGCAGGTGTATGGTGCCGATTCGTCCCAGCCGCACGGTTCAAACTGACACTCGAATTCTCTCAGTAGTCGCCCACGATCTCATTGCCGGCACGAGTGCTCAAGGCAGTCCAGGTCGCCGGTTGAATGCTGTCGCTCACGAACCGGACGGAACCGTCAGCCAAAAGCATGTTCACCCCACCGGTATGGTTGCTCCGGGCGGCCTTGAAGCCCACCGACGTAAACTCCTGCTGGCCGGGTGTGTTCAGGTTCGTCACGCAGTCATACTGTGGGGCGTTCGGCGGGTAATAGTGGTTATAACTGACGCAGCGGATCTCGCCGGACGCCCACTGGAACCCGCGGGGTTGCTCGAAGTTCCAGGAACTCGGAGAGGCGCAACTCCCTGGAGAAAGGGGCGGGGCCACATTCCCGTACACCGTTTGCGGGCTGCCTGGGGCCGACCCGAATGCCGGTGCTGGCCCCGTCCCCAGGATGCTTTCGGAGAAAGCGGCTGTGTTTGAGAGGCCATCGGTGATGTCGTTGAAGGTTCCATTCACCATGGCGCGGAACATCCCGTCGCTATCCCACGGCGAACCGTACGGTGGACCTCCGGCCGTGGTTCCTGATCCGATGCACGCGGCATAGTTCGATGGCCCGAACGACGTCACTCCATACCCGCCGGCCACCGGTGTCATCTTGTCGCTCGGACAGAGAAACAGCTTCACCACCTGCTCCACCGCGAACTGATTCACCGGGGCCACAGTCAACGAAGGGTAGAGATACATCGGCAAGGTGAGGTTCATCTGGTTGTAGATCGCCGTTTGCTCCAGGTACGGGTTGAGTTGCGCCAGCACGCTCCAGGAATAGAAGTACGGCGGCACGATTCCCACATAAGGCGGCATCACGGTGGCCGGGAAGACCGGTGGCAGGTTACCGAGACTGGACTCGTAGTTGTGCAGAGCGAGTCCGATCTGTTTGAGATTGTTCTGGCACGAAGCTCGGGCCGCGGCAGCGCGGACCTTCTGCACGGCCGGGAGCAACAGGCCGATCAGGATTGCAATGATCGCAATCACCACGAGTAATTCGACGAGAGTAAAGGCACGGAAACTGCACGCAGTGATGCGTCTGGACGACAATTGCACTGGGTATCTCATCGATCAATGACCCCGATTATCCCGATATCCTGGGTATTCCCCAACACCCAGATTGGGTGGCGACCTCCTGGCATTGCACGAGCCTGGTCGGTAAGGTCAGTCACTCCGACAAGAAGCACACGCGATCGATCACTCGGGCCGTCATCGCTCGATTTGGGCAACATTCTCAGCTCACTACCCAGATTGCCCAGATTGCCAAAGCACATCTTGACGCCTGCCCTATTCTCATTACACTGCACGTTGCAGAGATTGCAAGTGCCTGATCCGGGAATCGCTTCCGAATCGTTGGGCCGCAATCATCCCCAGGGTTCCCGGCTCGAAAATTCCCTTGAAAACGACCTCTGTTTTCAGGCGACCGGGTCCATTGCCCTGCGTTTTCTCGGTGACAATTGCGATCTGCGATGGAAAATCACGGATCGACACTCGGTTTTGATGCGGAAGCCCTGCCATTCACCTTTTCGCTCACGCAGATGTCTCGCACACCCTGAACTGCTTCGTGATAGAGGAGCATCAAGATGTTCGGCACCCAACTGAAATCGTGGGTCGGGAATCTGGTCCGCCAGCCAGTCCACAAACTGCGACGCACTCGCTCCGCGATTCGTCGGCCGCTTGCTGCGGAACTGTTGGAATCGCGGGCGGTTCCGGCGATCTTTAACTGGTCGCAGACGGCACCGGGAGCCTTCAACTGGAACGACGCAGCGAACTGGGGCGGGACCGGTTTTCCCGACGCTCCGGACGATGTCGCCAACCTCACCGGCGCACTCACGGGTAACGAGACGATCAGCCTCAACGGAGCGATCACGGTCGGCACTCTTACCATCGGGTCGACGGGTAGCTCGGGCACATTTACCGTTGTAGCCAATGGTGGGTCGCTCACGTTTCAGACCACGTCCGGTTCGGCTGCGCTGAATGAGCAGAGCAAAGGCGGGGATTCGATCAACGCGCCGATCAACCTCGCCAGTGACCTGACACTCGCCAGCGCTGGCACAGCCCCACTCGCGATCGGTGGAACGATCACCGGATCGGGAACGGTCACAACATCCGGAACCGTCGCGTTGACCACCGGGACGACGGTGGGTGCGGGTGTGACTCTGGCAGGCATGGGGACCATCGCTCCGACGCCGGTTCTGTTCGCCACATCCTACTACGATAATGCACTCTACGAATTCAACGCCAACACCGGAGCCCTGCTGGCAACCCTTATTCCGCCAAACAGTGCGACTGCCCTGTCCCTCCCGTCCGGGTTGACCGTGGGACCGGATGGGAACCTGTACATTAGCTGCCAGAACAGTCAGAGCAGCGCGCCGTTCAATGATTCCATTGTTGAGTACAATCTGACGACTCAGTCGCTGACCACGTTTATCGATTCGACCATCCTGGATACACTCGCCGCGTTGCCCGAAAACGGCAGCAATACGGTCTTCGACCCAGCCGGGCTCCAGTTCGGTCTGGATGGTAATCTCTATGTGACCCTCAATGGCGGTGTTGCCTCGTCCTCGGGAGCTGTGGTCCGATTCGGCATTACCGATGTCGGAGGAACTCGCTCTTACAATGGCATCGCCACGACTGTTGCCACGGCTTCCGCTGGGTTGGTACAGCCCAGTGGGTTAACGTTTGGGACATCGAGCGGCGACACGAACAATCTGTACATCAGTAATGCCGCCGCCGGGGATGTGGTCAAGATCACCGGTGCCACGGGGGGCAGCCCTTCCACCAGCGTGTTTGTCGCTGCGGGGAGTGGGAATCCCGCGTCTCCGCTCCAGTTTCCCGCGGGTCTGGTCTGGCAAAATGGCACGCTCTATGTGGTCGATCTTGGTGCTTTGACCGGTGCCGGCCAGATCCTGACGTTCGACTCCAGCGGGAATTACCTCAGCACGTTCGTGGCCGCCGGCACCGGATCAAATCCAGGAGATCTGGCAGATCAGTTCCCATCGGATGCCGTGTTTAATTCCCAGGGCGATCTGCTGAGCGCGAATTTGGGACCAGACGGGCCGACCACTGGCAGTCCCAACACGTTCGCGGGTTCGATCTACGAATATTCCAGCACCGGGAGTTTCATCAGCTTCTCCACCCCCACTGGCGGCCTGGTCGATAGCAGCCAGTTCCCCAGCACCGGTCCGACCGCGTCCTATTCCGGCATTATCCCGTCCCAGTTGGTTTATGGTGCAGCGGCTGGAGTCGATGTTGATGGTACGCTGAACCCAGGCGGACCCTCGACCCCGGGCATTCTCACCGCGGGAGATGTGACCTTCTCGGGAGGGAGCCAGTTCGCAGTGACCTTGAACGGGACCACGGCTGGTAGTGGATACAGCCAGCTCGTCTCCACGGGCACGGTCGATCTGAGCAGTGCGACCCTCTCGCCGACACTTGGCTTTACACCTTCTCTAGGCGCCACGTTCGACATTATCACCGCTCAGGCCGTCACCGGCACATTTAATTCCCTTCTCAATGGGAACGTATTCACAGCCGGTGGCTTACAATTTCAAATCAACTATACTGCAACCAATGTCATTCTTACACGAGTGCAGTCTCCAGCCATCACGAGTGCCAACGCGACGACCTTCTACACGGGGATAAACAACTCCTTCCAGGTCACTGCGACCGGTTCCCCCACGATTACCTTTACCGAAAGCGGGACTCTTCCCAACGGCATCACATTCTCGCCCAGCGGTCTCCTCAGCGGCATGCCGACCCAGACGGGAGACTTCGCGATCGTCATCACCGCGACGAACGGCATCGGGACCAATGCCATGCAGAGTTTCACGCTCACGGTGGATACCGGCGTGGCCCCGAGCATCACGAGTGTCGATCACGCCGAGTTCGTAACAGGTACGGGCGGATCGTTTACGGTGACTGCGGACGGCACACCAACTCCGACTCTGGCTGAAACCGCAACCCTCCCCAGCGGAGTGATGTTCGACGCCAGCACCGGCGATTTGACCGTCGGTTCCTCCACCGCCTCGGGCATCTATAGCTTGACTTTCACCGCGACAAATGGCGTCGGGACCGCCGCATCGCAGAGCTTTACTCTGACCGTTGGCACCGCACCGGTGATTACCAGCGCGGACAGTACGACGTTTGCCACGGGAATGTCCAACTCTTTCCAGGTGACTGCAACCGGGTTCCCGGTACCAACGTTCTCCTTTACCGGAACGCTGCCGACCGGTGTCACCCTCACAACTGCGGGCCTTCTCAGCGGGACGCCCACCCAGACCGGCCCGTTCACGTTCGACATTATTGCCACGAATGCGATCGGCTCCATGAGCCAGACATTCACGTTGACGGTCAACGCAGGGGTAGCCCCGACGATCACGAGTAACGATCAGGCTGTGTTCACAGCGGGTACGGGCGGAACCTTCACGGTCACCGCAACGGGAACCCCGACACCGATGCTGGCCGAGACTGCGACACTGCCGAGCGGGGTGTCATTCACCCCGGCCACGGGCACACTCACGGTCGGAACCACGACCGCGGTCGGCACCTACAACCTGGTCTTCACCGCATCCAACGGCGTGGGAAGCGATGCCTCGCAAAACTTCACCCTGACCGTCGGCGCTGCGCCTCTGATCACCAGTGGAGATAGCGACACATTCACAACGGGTGCGAATGGGGGTTTCCAGGTCGTGGCCTCGGGCTTCCCGTCCCCGACGTTCAGCGAGACGGGGACTTTGCCCAACGGCGTCGGACTTTCGACCAGCGGTTTGCTCAGCGGGATGCCAACCCAGAGCGGGATCTTCTCCTTCATGATCACTGCCACCAACGTGATCGGGTCCAACAACCAGAACTTCACTCTGACTGTGGACGATGCGCCGCAGATCACCAGCTCGAACAGCACGACTTTCACGTCGGGCACGAACGGGAGTTTCCAGGCCACGGCCACGGGTTTCCCCAACCCGACATTCAGCGAAACAGGCACTCTGCCCAGCGGCGTGAGTCTTTCGCCCTCGGGCCTCCTCAGCGGTATCGCGACGGAGGGAGGTACATTCCCGATTGTCATCACCGCGACGAATGGCGTCGGGACGGACGCGACTCAGAGTTTCACGCTCACAGTGAACGCGGCCCCGGCCATCACGAGTGCCGATAGCGACACCTTCCAGACCGGCACGAATAACTCCTTCCAGGTCGTCGCAACCGGGTTCCCAGCGCCCACGTTCTCCTTTACGGGAACGCTGCCGACCGGTGTCACACTCTCGACCGCGGGCCTTCTCAGCGGGATGCCCACCCAGGGCGGCTCGTTCCCAATTGATATCACTGCCACGAACACGGTCGGCTCCGCGAGCCAGACATTCACGTTGACAGTGAACGCAGGGGTAGCCCCGACGATCACGAGTCACGATCAGGCTGTGTTCACGGCGGGTACGAGTGGAACCTTCACGGTCACTGCCACGGGAACCCCGACACCGACACTGGCCGAGACGGCGACACTACCGAGCGGGGTGTCGTTCGCTCCGGCCACTGGTACACTCACGGTCGGAACCACGACCGCGGCCGGCGTCTACAATCTGGTCTTCACCGCATCCAACGGCGTGGGAACCGATGCCTCGCAAAAGTTCACCCTGACGGTGGCGGCTCCAGCCTCACCGACGCCGGTGATCGTGTCCGGTCAGCCGAACGGAACCGCGCTGATCTACACCCTGGGTACCAACGGCCAGTACGGCAGCACACCGACCCTCACCCTTCAGCCGTTCGGGGCAATCGCGACCGACGTTCGGTCAGCCGTTGGGGACGTAAATGGAGACGGCATCCCGGACTTCATTTTCGCGACGGGGCCGGGAGTTCCCTTCGAGGTCACAGTCATCAGTGGAGCGACTGGAAATCCGGTGTTGGTAGCCCCGTTCGACCCGTTCCTCCCCGCACCACCAGCGGCCCAGACGGACCTATTCACCGCGGGTGGCTTCGTGTCGGCCGGGGACTTCCTGGGGAACGGGAGGGACCAGATTGTCGTCTCCCCGGATCAATCGGGCGGCCCTCGTATCTCCATCTACGATATGGACGGAGCAGCCGCGGCCGCGACCCAGCCCTACACCGCCGTCGGGGTCAATACGGCGGAGGTGAATCCAGGTTCCGGACTGACGCGAATCAACAACTTCTTCTCGGTTAACTCGGCATTCCGCGGGGGTGCCCGAACGGCGGTCGGAGACTTGAACGGAGACGGAACTCCCGACCTGGCCATCGCTGCGGGTTACGGGGGCGGGCCGGCCGTCCTGGTCATCAACGGCACCAAGGTTCCCACCACCAACGGGTTCACCGCATCGGACGACCTGATCGGCGACTTCTTTGCATTCAACTCCGGCTTGCGGGACGGGGCCTACCTGGCGATTGGGGACGTGCTGGAGAATGGCCAGCAAGACCTGATCCTGACGCCGGGGGACGGGGGTCCGGCCGAGGTGGAAGTTCTCAGCGGAGCGCAGCTCGTCAACGACGGGGCGATCGCCGCGATGGTGAACCCGGTCGCCCTGTTCACACCAACCGGGTTGGGGCCGAACGGAGCGGGGTTGCGAGTGGCAGCAGACGCGACTGGGGTGGGGGATCAGGTAAACGTGGTGGTCGGGACCGGGCGGAACATGCCCGGGTTGGTCAAGGTGTATTCGGGGGCGAGTTTCACCAGCGGCAGCACCATCGAGCCGACCGGGGGCCAGCTCATCAGTCCGTTCGGTGGGGCAGCACTGACTGATGGAGTTTTCGTCGGGTGATCGTCCACTCCTCCGTTCGGCCAGGCCGGGCGGACGGCTCTAACGCCGCTGGTGGCTGTCGTGTTAATGGAACGACCGCTGCGTCTTCATCGTTGGGCGGTGGCCACTTGCTTTCGGCATCGGAAGTACAGTTGGCGACACTTCCTGCGGCTGGGTTCATCCCGCGCGGGTCACCGTGATTCGGCCGGTCCCAGTCGCCTGCACTCGACCAACGACTGCGGCCACCAGGCTATGGCAGAACAACTTCCTCACGACGGTCTCGCCAGGCTTCAGTCACCCAGCGAGTGAATTCGATCTCCGCCGATGCCCATTCTCGCACTCGCTTGAGTGGATGGCTGAGAAATTGGTGGGCGATTCCTGCTTCCTGCTCGTGCTTCGTTGCAGCGTCCCCGTTGTAGACCCGGCTCGAATGGGTGCCCGCGCAGAACTCGTCAAACACCTCGTCGTCTTTCTCGAACTGCTCAAGGATAAATGCTGTCAGGGGTGGGACGATCGGAAGCCCTGTGTTGTCGAGATGAGGCGGAGCGAGGTGGCGGGCAAGCCTTCGTGCTCCAACGACGCCAGCCTTCAAGAGCCACTCATGTACGGCAACTTCCGGTAAGGCGTCGAGAAGTCTTGTGATGCCCCTGACCGGGAAGTGCCACGCATACGTTGAATCAAGTGCCACCTCACCCAAGCACTGCATAACCACAGCAGGATGAGCCTGAGCCAAATCGACCAGACGATTCTCCGCCAGGGTACGTGTTTGGAAATCTCCATTCCCCTGAGCCCGGAGAAGGAGTCGCACCGCGGATTCGGGATCAATCACGGCCCAATCTGCCACGAGCTTGACCCAGAATTCCGCCACACGTCCCAACCCTCCAAATGCCAGTTCAAGTATTCGCGGGAACACAGCCCGCACTCGGTCGTCTTGCCGGAGACAATCAGGCCGCGGTTTCTCACCGTTCGGTTGCGACGACCCGTGGTGCAACCATCGATACAAGAGATGGACCGCCACCGATGCCGCCCGGTCGTTCCCTGATTCGGCGGCCGACATGAGCCGTTGAAGAGCCCCATGAAATTCGTCGGGACGAAGTGGTCGTCCTCGGACTCCGAACTCCACATCTCGTAGGAAATCAGCCGAGAGTCCACCAGCGTCGATCATCCGGAATAACCGCTCGACCTTCCGGACCTCGTCACCCGCCGCCCAGATGACGTCATAGGCGACCCTGGGAGCTTCAACCTGGAGTTGATCGAGGAGATTATTCGCCCGACCCAATAGCTCCGGATGTGTAGTGACAAGCCGTTCCAGATACCCGCGGGCGAGGAGGGTGCCACCGGCAATGGGTATTCTGGAAAGTATCCGATCGAGCAAGATACCTCCACTGTCTGCCTGGCACAAAGACTCACCGAGACGAAAGGCACTTCTGGCCTCAGGGGATACTAGCCAGGCGAGTTCCCGCTCCAAGGTCGATGGCGACTGGAGCAGTTCCTTGGCCAGATCGTCGACCGCCTGCTGCCACGTCGCTTGTTCACCGGGCAACTGTTGGTGCCACGGCTCTTGGCCTACCACGCTGACCAGGCGGCCGTGGATGTCGTTCGGAACGAGGCTGCGATACCAGTCCAACACTTTGGTTTCGAGTTCGGGCTGAGCTGTTCCGTCCACTGCAATGCGGTCACTCCTGAAATGGACGTCAAGGAACTGCTCAAGCTCTCGCAAGAGTGATGCGAGTAGAGCATCGGGCCAGGGCGGCGGGCCGAGCGCCGCCCGTACTTCATCGAGATAGCCCGCCCAGAGTAGGTAAGAGAGGGACCGCACCACAATCGCCCGGATGTCATCAGCGACAGACCCACCGACTTCGGCCAGACGGGAAACCATTGCGAGCGCTGCCCGATGGCACGCCCGCAACTCTCCCAAAGTTTCCGGGTGCCAATGAGGCGGGGGGACTCGCCCACAGACCACTGGGGGCACCGCCAAACGGGAATCCGGGCCGTCGCCGATGATCTCTGCGAGCGCGGCGAGCACGAGGCGTAGTTGGGTTGCATCCGCCTCTCGCACGCGCCGCTCAAACAGACTCAACCGCTCATGGAAGGGGGTGGAGGTTCCGGAGAGCGAGATCCGGAATAGAGCGGCCCATATTCGTGAGGCGCTATTGCTCAACTGAGATTCGGTTTCGGCCAGGGCAAGACGCAGGAGGACAACCTCAACATCGGCGAAAAACTCGGGGAAGCGAGCCAACTTCTCGGCGAGCCAAACGAGCTGCCGACGAGCTTCGTGGCCCTCGTACCCGTTTGCGTGGAACTGGCGTAACTCTTCAAGCGATGCCCGTGCCAGGAGCCTCCCTATGATGGGCAGGAATCGGGCTGGCTGGACCTCGACCAATTGAACGAGCCGGACGACGGCATCTTTACGACTCAGGGCCTGTGGATCGAGGCTGTGCGCCCAATCGAAAAAAAAAGCCGAGACGGTTTCCTTCATCTGAGTGGTGCCGTCACTCTGGACCCGCTCAATAAACCGATCGAGGAGTTCTGGCGCGAGCGAACTCAAGAATCGATCCGGGTCTGGGGCAATCCAGCGATTCCAGGCCGCCTCAAAAACGACTGCGGCTATCAGCTTCGGGGTCACATAGAGGTAGCGACCTGCAAATGCGATAAACCCCGGCGACTGTTTCAATCGCGTCGCAACCTGTACGATGTCTGTCGCTTCGAGATGGATGAGAGGGTGTTTGCACAGGAGATCAAGTTCTCCCCTCACGTCGTCGCGATATCCCACCCGCCGAAGTAGAGAAATCAATTCGATTGCCTTCAGATCTATATCAGTTAGTCGTTTTCTAAGATAACGGTCGTGAAAAAATCCGAAAATTGAATCCATTTGACCGTTGGCTGGGACTAGATGATTGTTGTCACAGAGATCGACTGCAAGCCGCACAAAGCCCCGAGTCATATCAGCAAAATAACGACGGCGGTCCGCAGGCAGATGTGCGAAGTTTCGCTCCAAAATCGTCTCAACCTCGCTGGCCTGAAGGTGCTCTAGGCGAATTTCGCTGGCCGAACCCGCTCGCTGAAGACTGTTGTCGATCGCGATGACACGCAAGCGATTTGCACAGGCGGGTACGACCTGGCGAAGACGCTCACGGATATCCAAGGAACACTCATCAGCGACTAGAATCGCCTGTGTTTGCTGGTCGCGGGCGATGATCTTAGCGAACTCGATGGCATTCTGCTCGTCGCTCGTCGCCACAACGAGCGACTGTCGTGCCAAGTCGCCCACGAGCGCCTCGCATACGGAGCGGGTCTTGCCGACCCCAGCTTCCCCCTGAACTGTTAGGATCGAAGTAACGGATTGACTGAAATCGACATGTCTCCGAATCACCTCAGCCGTCGGTGTCCACGAAGCTACGGGGACGAACGTTTGGGTCAGCGCCCTGATCTCCCGGTGCCAGACTTCGAGACAATCGAACGACCCCTGCAATTGCTGGCGGAACTGGATGACCAGCGCCGGGTAACGGTTCGCCCAGAGGGCAAGGTCAGTTGCGGTCAGCACCTGTGGTGGTGGCGCGGTTGGATTAATTTTCCGAACTGCGGTCAACAGCCATTTCTCCCACTTGCCCTTCTTCACAGGCGGCATGTCGACGGTGATGCAGTAGCGATATCCATATCCTTGCAGGATAAGTTGGCGTGAGTGCGGTTTGTCGACTTCTTGGCGGAGTGCAACTTCCTGTCCACCGCGCTGTCCTTTTTTCACCTTGGCCTTAATATGCTCGGACGGACATGCCTTGAACTGCCAGCACGTCGGCACTCCAAGGCGGCCCGTCGGGTCGGGTTGAATTGGCACTGCACGATCGATTGCGGCATCCACCCCACCGTCCGGCTCGGTATCCTTTTGATTGAGGCGAATGTGAGCGTCCTGCAAACCTCCCGCGCGTGCCTGGACGGCGAGGAGTGCGTTGACGAACCGAACGAACTCCGTGGAGTTGCTCTGGAGCCGGATCACGTCGTCGCCATCGAGCTGCCAAATGGGCTTCATCGTTCTCCCCTCATCATTCTCCCTTCAGCGAGCGTAATCCCGATCTCGGTACGAGGTCAGATCATTGTACACGAGGAGCCCGGAGAGAGGGCGCGGCTGAAGTATTCCCCAGGGCATCATGGCCGCAGTTGCTGGCATGGGATTCACTGCTTACGACAATTCCTCCGGTTCATCCCGCGCGGGTAACAGTGATCCGGCCGGTCCCAGCCGCCTGCACTCGACCCACGACCGCAGCCGCCAGGCTCCCGGCTTCGTCGAGCGCCCGGGTGATCGCCACCGCATCGCTTTGCGGTACTGCCGCGAGCAGTCCCCCAGACGTTTGGGCGTCGCACAGCAGCAGTTGCTCCTCGATCGTAACCCCTGAGGCGTAATCCACCCAGTCCGCCAGAAACCTCCAGTTGGCCCGTGTCCCGCCCGGCGCAACACCGGCTGCCACATACTCTCGGGCCGCCGGGAGGAACGGCACCCGGTCGACCCACACTTCCGCCGTCACCTTGCTTGCGGCCGTCACATTTCGCAGGTGTCCGAGTAGCCCGAATCCGGTCACGTCGGTCAGGGCGTGGACCTCAAACCGGCCCAGCACTTCCGCTGCGGTTCGGTTCAGTGTGGTCATTACCCGGATTGCGTCTCCAATGGCTCCGTGCGTGTCCTGATCGTTCTTGGCAGCCGTCGTGATGATCCCAAGCCCCAGTGGTTTGGTCAGGATCAAGGCATCACCTGGCTGCGCTCCGGCGTTGCTCAGCACACGATTCGGGTGGACCGTGCCGACCACCGCGAGCCCGAAGATCGGCTCTTCACTCTTGATTGTGTGCCCACCAACGATCGCAATCCCAGCCTCCGTGGCGATGTCCGTCGCTCCCCTCAGTATCTCGCCGAGGACAGACGCTGGCAGCGAGTCCGGGAACCCGACCACACTCAGGGCTGTGAGCGGCTTGCCACCCATCGCGTAGACGTCCGACAGGGCGTTGGCCGCGGCCACCCGGCCGAAGTCCCGCGGGTCGTCCACGATCGGGGTGAAGAAGTCGGTCGTCAGCACCAGGGCCAGTTCGTCTGACATCCGATACACCGCCGCATCGTCCACGGTCTCACTTCCGACCAGTACGTTCGGATCGGTGATCGGTGGGAGGAGCCCCAGAAGTGGTAAAAGAAACCCGGGTGGGTGCTTGGCCGCGCACCCGGCCCTCTTCGCCAGCTTCGTCAGACGGATCGGCCCGGCATCGCTCATTGTCGTCTCCCGACTGGGAAGGAAAGTTTCGACCAAATCCTTGACCCAGCCGGCAGGTATCATCATGATGATACCTGCCCGGGATTTAAGATGTTATTCGTCGAGGCACCCCATGCCCGCCTCCATCCTCACCTGTCCACCGCCTGCCCTGTCCCTCACCGACCGGGAGGTCTTTCGAGAACAGGGGTTCCTGGTCGTCCGGGGCATGTTCGCTCCGGCGGAAATGGCGATGGTGTCGATGGAGGCGGAGCGATTGCTCGGGCAAGACCACCTGAAAGACACGAACAACATCCGGTGCCGGTGGCAGAACCACATCGAAACCGGGGAGTGCCTCTTCGAGACCTTCGACCCGGTCGCGGATATCTCCCCCGTGTGCGATCGACTCGCCCGCGACCCGCGGTTGGTGGATCTCCTCTCGACTCTGTATGGCGAACCGGCCCAACTGTTCAAGGACAAGCTGATTTTCAAGCCACCGGGGGCGAAGGGGTACGACCTCCACCAGGACTACATCGCGTGGCCGAATTTCCCACGGACGTTCGTGACCGCAGCGGTTGCCATTGACCCATGTGGGAAAGAGAACGGCGCAACCGAGGTATTCCCAGGGTATCACCACCACGGTTGCCTGTCCCCCGAGGACGGCGATTACCATACGCTCCCACCAGGTACGGTGGTCGACTCGTCGGGCGTGTTCCTGGAGTTGGAACCCGGGGACGTGGCGATCTTTGGGTGCTTCGTCCCACACCGATCGGCCCCGAATCGCGCCGACGGCTGGAGGCGACTCCTGTATCTGAGCTATAACGCCGCCTCCGACGGCGGCGATCAGCGCGACGCCCACTACGCCGAGTTCCACGCCTGGCTCAAGACGAAGTACGCCGAGTACGGCAAACACGAGACGTTTTTCCGCTGAGAGAGACGGCCGGAAATGACCTGCGAGCATTGTGGGTGCCACGGGCGGCTTCACCGCTCTATGGAATTGTAGGTAGCCGCGTTCGCCAGAACGCGCTCTGGCCCAAGGTGGTGTGGCCGGGGTTGAGTCTTCGAAACCCCGGCCAGGCGGCAAAAAAAGCGGTGGGTCTTCCTTGGAATCGAACGGATGAAGCGTCAAGCGTGTTTGCCGGGGTTTCGAAGACTCAACCCCGGCCACCCGGCCCACCCGGCCGACGTGGGCAAGTCCCAAACGCGGGTCCGCTTTCTACTTCCGCTCGTCTCACCCGATCGTGGAGCGTGCCATGAACTGGCTCCGTACACTGCTGGTCGTCGCCCTGTTCGGTCCGGTCGCCGCGGCCTCGGACTGGCCTCAGTGGCTGGGGCCGAAGCGGGACGGCGGTTCGACCGAGGCCGTTGAGCCCTGGAAAAACACCCCGAAGGAGTTGTGGAAGGCCAAGGTCGGGGTCGGGTTCAGCACCCCTGTTGTCGCTGACGGCCGGGTGTTCGTCCACGCCCGGGTCAATGGCAAGGAACGTGAGGAACTGATCGCCTTTGACGCGAAAGGTGGCAAGTTGCTGTGGCGGAGCCCGTACGACCGGGGACCCTATTCGAGCGTCCTGAATACGGGACCGCAAGCGACCCCGACAGTCGCTGGAAACCGCATCTATACGTTCGGCATCACTGGTGTCTTGTGCTGTTTCGAGGCCGAGACCGGCAAACAGGTGTGGCAGGTCGATGCGTTCAAGAAGCTCAAGGCCCAGTTGCCGCAGTTTGGGGTGTGCTGTTCCCCCCTGGTGGTTGGGAACCGGGTGATCGTTGCCGTGGGAGGCAAGGGCAATTCGGTTGTGGGATTCGACACCGAGTCTGGTGAGATCGCGTGGCAGGCCCTGGACGAACCGGCCAGCACATCGTCCCCGGTCCTGTTCGCTGCGAAGGGCCGACCGGTTCCAGACGTGGTGTTCATGACCACACTGCGAGTGGTCGGGCTGAACCCGCTTGATGGGACACTGAGCTGGGAATTCCCGCTCCCGTTCCAGCCCTCCGGCACAGCCCCGACCCCGGTCGTCGCGGGCGACCAGATCGTCACCAGCACGATGACCAACGGGTCGACCGGAATCCGTGTTACCTCCGGCGAGAAGCCGAGCGCTGAGAAGACGTGGCAGGCGAAGAATCTCAGCGGGTACTTCTCCTCCGGAGTCGCAGCGAAGGGGCGCCTGTTCCTGGTCACCAATACCCTCAAACCCGTCCCCCGGGCCGACCTGGCCTGTGTGGACCTCGGCACCGGTAAGCAGGTGTGGAAAAAGGAAGGCGTCGGGTACTTCCACTTTGGGCTCATCCGGACCGGGAACGGGAAACTGTTGGTCCTCGACGATACTGGCAACCTGAAATTGCTCGATGCCGAAGCCACCGAGTACCGCGAACTGTGTTCGACCAAGGTGTGCGACGGCACCCTCGTCGCTCCTACCCTTGCAAACGGCATGCTTTACGCCCGAGATGCAGAATACGTCGTGTGCATCCAACTCGCCCCGTGAGCACCAGCGGAACTGCGATTGAGCTGATCAATTTCGACGGAGCGCAGCTTGGACCTCACGGGTGACGCGATGGGTGCAGAGGTAGACATTCGCCCCATCCAGAGGGGATCGTGGCCGGCCCGCCTGCCGTTCTACTACGGCTGGTTGAACGTCGTGGTCGCGGCCGTTGCGATGTCGGCCACGCTCCCGGGTCGGACGTATGGCCTCGGGTTGATCAAGGAACCACTTCGGGTAGACCTGGGGATCACCGACCTGGGGTTCAACACCCTGAACTTCTGGGCGATCATTCTGGGGGCGGTCCTGGTGCCCCCGGTTGGGTGGCTGATCGATCGGCTTGGCACACGCGGCACCCTGGGTCTTGTTGCAGCAGCGCTCGGTGCGTGCGTCCTCCTCATGAGTCGGGCCGAGACCGAGACCGAACTGTTCGTTGCGCTGACCCTCGTCCGCGGGCTCGGCCAGGGAGCCCTTTCGGTAGTTGCCATCGCGCTCGTCGGGAAGTGGTTTCGCCGCCGGGCGGGGGTGGCGATGGGGGTCTTCACCGTGCTCCTGGCGGTCGGGTTCTTGGCCCCGATCTTTGCGGTCGGCGAGGCGGTCAAGCAGTCGGGCTGGCGGGCCGCATGGGACGCGGTCGGGTTCACGCTTGTGTTCGGGCTTGTCCCTCTGGGGCTACTGATCGCGCGGAGTTCCCCCGAGTCCTGCGGTGTGACGCCCGACGACCCAGCTCCTGACTCCGGGCAGGTCGAGCCGATGACGCTCCGGGGGGCAATCGCAACCCCAGCATTTTGGGTGTACACGGCAGCCGCGACGGTGTTCAACTTGACCTTTTCGGCTCTCACCCTCGACAACGAGCTGCTCCTGACGGAACATGGACTGGACGGGGCGGACGCGAACAAGCTCGTTCTCGGGGTGCTGATGGTGAGTGGACTACCGGCCAACCTGATCACAGGTTCCCTGGCCCGCCGGCGACCTCTCGGCAAACTGCTCGGGGTCGGGGTGGCGATCCTGGCGGCATCGCTGGCGTTCTTCCCGATGGTCTCGACTCTCGCGGGGGCCGCGGTGTACGCCGTGCTCCTCGGCGTGAGCGGTGGGGTGATCACAGTGGTCTACTTTGCCGTCTACGGGCACACTTACGGCCGGACCCACCTGGGGAGCATCCAGGCGGCGGTCCAGGTGCTCTCGGTGTTCGCCTCGGCAATCGGCCCGGTTTTGCTGGCTGTCTGTCGCGACAGAGTCGGGACGACCGACACCTTTTTCCACACCTTCGCAGGGGTTACCCTCGTGTTGGCTGTGGCCGCGTGGGTGGTCCGCCCACCGGGTCGAAGTCTTGGGGAAGCAGGTGTGTAGGGATGTGTCACGGCCTGGAGGGGGCCGAATGCACGAGCACCCGATTCCTTCTCGGGCAGGCAACTTCCTCCGATATGGTGACCTGAATGATCGGTCCTGATGACATCACGCAGCAGAGAGATTGGGCATCATGGTGTTTAGTGTTTAGTGTTTAGTGTTTATGGCCACAGGGTCCGAGACCGGACGGGTGGCCGGGGTTGAGTCTTCGAAACCCCGGCTGCGTGGGGNNGTTCGTTTGATCGGCGAAAAACAAGCTTTTGATCTTGGGCGAGTTCTTAGTGTTTATGGCCGCAGTGTCCGAGGCCGAAACGGTGGCAATGGATGCTTGGAAACCGCTTCCTGGGGTGAAACCAGGAGGTAGTTGTGAGGATTCTCACTCAAAACCTCTGGAACTCGCTCATTTGGAACATCCCCGAGAACCGCGTGAAATAGCCGAAGCGGGGCAGCGCAGAAAATGTCACATAATAGAGTTGGCAGAATGTTCGAGGATAACACGAGCCGGGTGCCATGTCCACCGCTTTGGGTGGACATGCACGAACCACCAGTGGAGGACTTTGCCCGCATGCCCACGCAGAGCCGTGGGCATGGCACCCGGCAGAGTGTCCAAGTGTCGCCCAGGCGGGGCAACCCAGAAAGTGTAACAGAATAGACTTGTCAGAATGCCCAAGTGTCGCCGAAGCGGGGCAGCGCAGAAAATGTCACATAATAGACTTGTCAGAATGTTCAATGATAGCACGAGCCGGGTGCCATGTCCACCGCTTTGGGTGGACATGCACGAACCAGCAGGGGAGGACTTCGCCCACATGCCCACGCAAAGCCGTGGGCATGCCACCCGGCAGAGTGTCCAAGTGTTACACAAGCGGGGCAACCCAGAAAGTGTAACAGAATAGATTTGTCAGAATGCCCGAGTGTCGCCCAGGCGGGGCATCGTTCTTAGCCCCGGATGGGGCGTTCGTTCTTAGCCCAGGGCGGAAGCCCTGGGGACTCCTCCGGGACGGACTCACCGTACCAGGTCTACGCCACCTCCGAGACCCCGATCCATGAATGGTCTGATCCGTTTTGCGCTGCGAAACCCCCGGGCCATCACCGTTCTGATGCTCACGATTGTGATCGCCGGTGTCATGGTCCTCGGGCTGCTCCCCGGGACCAAGGCTCTCATCCCGAGTGACATCCTGCCGGTGTACCGAAGCCCCGCCGTCCAGGTGCTGACGTTTTATAACGGGATGCCAGCCTCAAGCGTGGAGGCCGACATCACCAGCCGGATGGAGCGGTGGACCGGACAGGCCGCGGGAACCAGCCGACAGGAATCCCGATCGATCATCGGGGCGAGTATCATTCGGAATTATTACTCGGGCGACACCGACCCGAGTGCCGCGCTCACCCAGGTCAACTCCCTGGCCACCGCGGCCATTCCGAACCTTCCGCCCGGCACCCTCCCACCGGTCATCCTGCCCTACGACCCCACCTCGGCGACTCCTGTCTGCCTGGTCGCCCTGAATAGCCGGACCCAGGACGAATCCACCCTCTACGACTGCGGTCGCTACGAGGTGCGGAATATGATCATGGCTTCCCCGGGTGCAAACGCTCCCATCGTGTACGGGGGCCGGCTGCGAACCATCCTGGCCTACCTCGATCGGGAGCAGATGCAGGCCCGGAACCTGTCCGCGATGGACGTGATGAATGCCCTCGACCAGTACAACATTTTCCTTCCCGCGGGGGACGCGAAGATCGGCTGGACCGACTACGCTCTCGATTCCAACTCGATGTACGCGCTCGTCGACCGGATGGGCGAGATCCCGATCAAAACGGACCTACTGACCGGGAAGACGGTGTTCCTGCGGGATGTGGCCAAACCGAAGGACACCAGCCTGATTCAGACGAACATCGTCCGGGTGGACGGCCGCCGGCAGGTATACATCCCCGTCTTCCGTCAGCAAGGTGCGAGCACCCTCGGAGTGGTCGGGAACTTGCGAACTGGGCTCCCGGACATGAAAGCCAAGCTGATCACCCCGGATGTCGACCTCAAACTGGTGATGGACCAGTCCGTGTACGTCAGTAGCGCGATCGAAAGCCTGGCCGAGGAGGGTATCCTCGGGGCTGTCCTGTGTTCCCTGGTGATCCTCCTATTCCTGGGTCAGTGGCGGATGACGATGATCGCCGTCATGACCATCCCGGTCGCTGTCCTCGGGGCAATTGCCTGCCTGTACGGGATGGGTCAGACGATCAACGTGATGACTCTCGCCGGGCTGGCCCTGGCGATCGGTCCGCTCGTCGATAGCGCGATCATCTGCCTGGAGAACACCCACCGCCACCTCGGGCTCGGGGCCAGGCCGCGGGAGGCTGCGTTCCTCGGGGCGAGCGAGGTGGCCATGCCCGAACTGATCGCCAGCCTGTGTACCCTCCTCGTCCTCCTCCCACTGGCCATGATGCCCGGGCTCGGAGCGTTCCTGTTCCGCCCGATGTTCTTCGCGGTGGCCTTCGCCATGACAATCGCCTACGTCCTCTCCCGGACCTTCGTCCCCGCCCGCTGCGCGGCCTGGCTTCGGGGGCATGACCACACGGCCCCGAACGAATCCCACTCTGACGAGTCCGAAGGGAGCACCCCCAGCCCACCGAGGAAGTGGTGGATCAGCCGTGCGTTTGAGAAATGGGAGGGGTTGATCGAAGTCGGAATCCGGATCTACACCCGACTGCTTGGTATCGCCCTTCGGGGTCGCCCCCTGGTGATCGGGGGGGCATTCACGATCCTCGCCCTGGTCGTGCTGGTGTTCGGCCTGAATCTTCGCCGGGAGTTCTTCCCGGAAGTGGATGCCGGGGCGTTCGAGGTCTACGCCCGTGCCAGGTCTGGCACCCGCATCGAGGTGACTGAAGCCTATGTCGAGGCAGTCGAGACGTACATTAAAAAGACGCTCGGCACGGACCTGGAAATCATCATCAGCGAGATTGGGCTGACGGCGGACTGGTCGGCCGCCTTCACCCCCAACGCAGGACCGATGGATGCGGTCGTGAAGGTCCAGTTGATCCCGGACCGAAATCGGTCCGCCCAGGAATGTGTGGCCCTTCTCCGTCACGGGTTCGTAGCTGACCCAGAGTTCGAGCGAATCCTTCACGAGGTGTACGAGCGGCGGATGCACGCACCGAAGCCGGAGGAGCGATTGACTCCGGACACCCCGCCGTTCACTCGGAACAACCTGGAGTTCGCGTTCGACGCCGGGGGGATGATCCGTTCGGCGATGAACGAGGGCCGCTCCACCCCGATCAACGTCCAAATTACCGGGAAAAATCTGCCGAAGGCCCGGAAAGTCGCCGACGCGATACTGGCCGAGGTGCGGCAGATCGATGGGGTGGTGGACGCCCGCATCATCCAGCGGCTTGACTACCCGGAGTACGTGATCGAGGTGGACCAGGCGAAGGCGTCGAGGCTGGGGCTCACCCAGACGGACGTGATGCGGAACCTTGTCGCGGCCTTCAACAGTAGCGTCCAGTTCAACAAGCGGAACTTCTGGATCGATCCCAAAAGCCACAACCAGTATTACGTCGGGGTACAGTATCCTGAAGCGGACATGAAATCCCTGGAGACCCTGCTCAATGTCCCCATTACCGGGGCCGACCAGAAACAGTCGCTCCCACTCCGGAATCTGGCTACGATCCGGAAGACGACGGTTCCATCCGAGGTGGTTCACACCAACCTCCAGCCGACGATCGATCTGACGCTGGGGGTCGAGGGCCGCGACCTGGGGCACGTGGCGGCCGATGTGAACGAGGTGGTGGCGAAGTACGGACAGGAGCGACCCAATGGCGGGTGGACGCCCTTCGACCCGGAGGCGAAGGACAAAAAGCCGATGGAGGGTGCGAAAATCACCATCAGCGGTGAGTATCAGAAGATGCAGGATACGTTCCGGTTCCAGGCGATGGGAATGATCGGCGCGGTGCTCATGATCTACTTCCTGATGGTGGCGCTGTTCAAGTCGTACCTGACGCCGCTGGTTGTGCTCTCCGCGGTTCCGGTCGGGGTGACAGGTGTCGTGCTCATACTGTACTTCACCGGGACTGCTCTGAACGTACAATCGCTACTCGGAGTGATCTTCATGGTCGGGATCGTGGTCTCGAACACAGTCCTCCTGACCGACTTCGCCGAGAACCTCAGGAAGGCCGAGAAGCTCAACCCGACGGAAGCGATCCAGCGAGCGGCGGCCATTCGGGTCCGGCCCGTGGTGATGACCGCCCTGGCGACGTTCTTTGCGCTGATCCCGATGTCGCTGGGTCTGAGCCGGGGGAGCGAAGCCAATGTCCCCCTCGGTCGGGCGGTCCTCGGCGGGTTGCTGGCCGGGCTCGTGACCACACTGTTTGTCGTCCCCTGCGTCTACTCACTCCTGGTGCCCAACAAATTCGAGGAGGAGGACGAACCCCTCCCGGGTGAGCCCGGGTACAAGCCGGGGCACGCGACGACTCACCCAACGCCGGAAGAGCGAGGCTCAGGCGACAGTCATCCGGTGTGACAGGGCGGCAGGATTCGCCAGGGCGTGCCGTTCTCGGATGGTGGGGATCATCCATCAGGGCGTTGGCGAATGAACGCAGGGCGTTGGTCTCCGAACCCAGGGCGTTGGTCTCCGAACCCAGGGCGTTGCCCTGGGCTGAATACTCTCACCCTTTCAGGGTGAAAATCAAACAGCGAATACCCCAGCCTGAAAGGCTGGCAGCTTTTAGCCCAGGGCAACACTCTGATGCAGGAACCCGCTGAGGCTGTCTCATTCCGAGAGCCATAATCGTTCTAACGGGAGAGCGAGGCTCCTGCCGAGCGTGAGACTGGTACGCTCGGCAGGAGCCTCGCCCTCCCATTTATACGTCCAATCGTCTTTCCGTGGATGCGACAGCCTCTGCGGGCTCCTGTATTAGTGAAGGTCTGACCCACTTCGTCTCCGCAGGCAGCGTCGGGAAGGGCGCACCCTGGTCTGGATTGGTGGATCAGGGCATCGAGGGTTGCGTGAGCGATTGAGTCCCCAAGGATTCATGCCTGCCAGGTGATTGTTGGCCGTCGCCAGTAGCCCCACCAGCCCATCACGACTTCGACCCGATAGTGACCCCTCTCCGGGAAATCGAGATCGAAGGCTTGATAGGCGATACTACTCACTTGACGGATCTCAAGTTCGTGATGTCCTGGGTTCACCGTGAAATCAATCGTGATGCCGCGCGAGTAGGTGGTGCGTCCGAGACGGGCATTGTCCAAACCAATGTCATATTCCGGCAATTTGCCAATCATTAATGCTCGGCGGACGACGAGTGTGACCTGGATCGGCCCTCCCTGTGAGCCGTCGCGCACCGCCCTCTGTTGTGGTTCCAACGGACCTATGTCATGGTCGATTCTGAACCCGGGTGTCATGCGGGCTTGCATGCGTATAAAAAACCTGATACGCCTCCGTGCGACTGACGGATAAGACTGAAAGAGTGTAATTGCAAGAAAAACTGAAATTGCGAAAGCGGCATTGTAATAACGTCGATTGAATTCCTCATCCATCTCGCCATAGAGAGAAGCAATTGATGGAAATGTGTATATGATAATAATTGCGAGGCAAGTTGCGATAGCAATCACTGAAAAGCGATACGGAAGTGGAAACTCAAGTTGGGTGTTCCCTGACGTATTGCTCATGATATCACCAGAGCGGGAGCGGACTACCCGAACGGGGGATTCGCCGCGGGTAGTAGAAAGACGACCCCCAGCCAGTGGGATTTCTCTCTTTTCCTCGCCCCCTCAATGCCCGACGTAGCGTGCATACAACGCCCGGGCTTTGTCGGGTTCACTTGTCCCCTTGATGATTGCCCGGCCGTCCGGGAACACCGTGAACTCGTAGGGGTCGCCTGTCTCGTCGAGCCGAAACTTGAGCAGGAACTTGTTGAAACTGACTGTCCCGGACCCCTTGAGCGTGGTCGCCAGTTGCTCGAAGTCGATGGCACTGGCCGTCCGGTGCGACACCTGGACCGCGTTCCGTCCGCACAAAGTTGTGGTCTGCGTGCCGTGTGCTCCATCCAGCCATTCGAAGATCCGCTTCGCGCAGCACGGGCACTCGCCTTTGCGGCCTTTTAACGGAGCGACCTTGACCCGCCGATGGGTGTTCTCCCAGACGTCGATGACGAGCAACTCGCGATTGATAGCGGCAGCGTTCCCGGAGAGCAGTTTCAGGGCCTCGACCGCCTGGAAACTCGCCACGATACTGACGGTCGGGCCAAGTACTCCGGCCGTCTCGCACGTGCCCACATCCCCCGGGTTCGCGGCGGCTTCAAACACGCACCGTAGACACGGGGTCTCGCCCGGGATAATCGTCATACTCATTCCCTGGCTGCCGACCGCCCCACCGTAGACCCACGGCTTGCCGGTCTTCACCGCCACGTCGTTGATCAGATAGCGGACCTCGAAATTGTCCGACCCGTCGAGGATCAGGTCGACATCCCGGCACAAATCCTCGATGTTGGTCCGGTCGATGTCGGCGACAACCGGTTCGACGACGACTCCGGAATTGATTTGCCGCAATTTGGTGGCAGCGGCCTCGGCCTTGGGCAGGTTGTTCGCAACGTCCGACTCGTCGAAGAGCACTTGCCGCTGGAGGTTGCTCGGCTCGACGAAGTCGCGGTCGACGATCCGGATAAACCCGACCCCGGCACGCACGAGCGTGTTCGCCAGTACGGTTCCGAGGGCTCCACAGCCACATAGAGTGACACGGCTGGCAAGTAGTTTCTCCTGCCCGGCCTTGCCCATCGCTGGGAATCGCATCTGGCGAGAGTAACGCTCAAGGCGGTCGAACGATGCGGACATTGCGGTTCCTGGAGGGGCGAGCGAGACAGGTCAATCGTCGACTTCGCCGGGTGGGGTTCCAATCCCATTGTCCTTGAGGAAGTCTTGCAGGAATCGCACCTGCTGCTTGGGCCACCCATCGGCCTTGGCAAAGCCGACAAGCGTGTGCATGTCCTCCCGCACCCGCTTGAGGTCCGGCCCAGTGAGCCTCTGGAGGTAGGTGACGAGGTAGTTCATCGCCTCCTCGGCAACCACCGGGTTGAGAACCGTCGGGTCCGACCCTTCAAGGAAGACGTAGGCATGGAGCACCGCGAGCAGTGTCGGGTGGATGCCAAGTTCGGGCGGGATCAGGGGGAAGACCGCCGCCCCCTCGGGAGTTTCGTCGGGCTTGGGGGGGGTGTCGCTGGGCACTGGGTCACCCACCGGCCACGGCCGGAATGAGGGCGAGGGTCTGCCCGTCGGACAGAGGGGTGTTCATCTCGTCGAGGTAGCGGATGTCCTCGTCATTGACGAACACGTTCACATATGGCCGCAGCCGGCCGTTGTCGAAGAGTTTCGGGCCGAGAGCCGGAAACTGGCGCAGGAGATCGGCGAGTGCAGCCTGGACTGTCACTCCGTTCACGGTCACCTCCGCCTTCCCGCCGGCCTGCTCCCGCATCGGAGTCGGTATCTGAACTTGGATCGCCATGAGATCTCCACATTGTTTCACGCCAGGGCGGGTTCGCCAGCCAGGCCTGCGAGGGCCTCGAACTCCATCAGGGACGGCTTGATCTCTGCCGGTTCCTCGATCGCATCGAACACCGCGTCCTGGGTCTTCAGCCCGTTGCCGGTGATGCAGATGACAATCTCCTCATCGCGCGGGATGCGGCCTTGGTCCAGCAACTTTCGCGTCACCGCCACGGTCGTCCCGCCGGCCGTCTCTCCGAATACGCCCTCAGTCCGGGCCAGGAGCAGCATTCCCTCGATGATCTCATCGTCGGTCACATCCTCGGCCCAGCCGCCGCTTTCGCGCATCAGTCTCGCTGCGAAATAACCATCGGCGGGGTCACCGATCGCCAGGCTCTTGCAGATGGTGTTCGGCTTGCGAACCGGCTTGTGCCGCTCGCGTCCAGACTTCACGCAGTCGGAAATCGGATTGCACCCGGCGGCCTGAGCGCCCCACATCTTCGTGGTCACAGGAGTATCGACCAGTCCGACCGTGTTCAACTCGGTAAACGCCTTGTGGATCTTGCCGATCAGGGCACCGCCCGCCATCGGGCAGACGACGTGTTGCGGGAATCGCCAGCCGAGATCCTCGGCGATCTCGAACCCCATGCTCTTTGACCCCTCGGCGTAGAAAGGCCGAAGGTTGACGTTCACGAACCCCCACCCGTACTTGAGAGCGATCTGGGTGCAGAGCCGATTCACCTCGTCGTAGGTTCCGGTCACCCCGATCACTTTGGCTCCATAGACTGCGGTGCCGAAGATTTTGGCCCGCTCCAGGTCGGCGGGGACAAGAATGATCGTCTCCAATCCGGCCTGGGCCGCCTGGGCGGCGACGCTATTGGCCAGGTTCCCGGTGCTCGCACACCCGACCGTCCGCATCCCGAATTCGCGAGCCTTGGACAGGGCCACCGAGACCACCCGGTCCTTGAACGAGAGGGTCGGGAAGTTGACCGCATCGTTCTTGATCCAGAGTTGCTCGACTCCCAGCGCGTCAGCAAGACGATCGGCCCGGATGAGCGGGGTGCCGCCGACCTGCGGGCCGACCGTCGGGTCGCCGTCGAGCGGGAGGAGTTCGCGGTAGCGCCACATTCCCCGGGGTCGCTTCGTGATCTTCTCCCGGCTCAACGCCAGCCGCATCCGGGCGTAGTCGTAATCGACTTCCAGGGGGCCGAAATCGTCGGTGCAGAAGTTGATGGGGGATTTCGGGTAAAGCTTGCCACAGAGGCGACACTTTAACCCGGTCACGAAGTCGGCATTCGGCACGAACGCACCCCTCTTCCAGTGATGATGTTTCGGGTCGGGCCAAACCGGCAGACCAGTGGCACCCGTTTTGTGGTTGTTGTGAGGTCTTGTCCAGAAGGGTCGCGAGGACAGCCGGTCCAGCGCGGATGCGTGAGATAAGAGGACGGCGAGGGGAGAACCCCACGCAAGATCTTATCTTCCCCGGCCGGCCTCCCCAACTGGGAGGTCCACCGGGCAGGAGTTAGCACCTGACACCTGGGAGGCGGCCCGTGCGGGTCGCCTCGTCCGGCCGGTTGCTGTGGCTTCCTCGGGCCTGGCCCCTCAGCCACTCTGGATAAGATGCTCACCAGTTTGTCGACCCGTTCACGCGTCGCGAACGGGTTGGAGAGAAGATAAGCTATGGACCCACCCCCGGCAAGGGGGATGGGAAAAATGACACCGACGATGGCCCGGGCCGCCTTCTACCCTCTCACGACCTTGGAAGGGTCGCAGCGATTAGCCGGTGGTTGAGCGCAGCGATACCACCGGAGGCGGGGACCGAGGCTATGACGCGAACACGAATTGCCCCCGTGGCCGCAAACCGGTGGTGGAGCTACGCTCAACCACCGGCCAATCGCTGCGACTCCTCCGGAGTCGTTATGGTCAGCGTACTTACGTCATGGTCTTCATCACGGCCACCGGTGGTGGAGCTACGCTCAACCACCGGCTAATCGCTGCGACTCCTCCGGAGTCGTTTTCCGTTCAATCTCGGTCGCAACACCCAAAGCTTTCTGTTCTCGCCACTCACCCGGGAGGCTCACAACGGGGCGGGGAGGTCGCGGCGGGTGAAGATCCGCAGGGCTGCCAGGTAGCCCGCCATGCCCACCGCCAGGAGCGCGCCGACGACTGGCACAGCTCCAAGAGTCCAGCGACTCCCCCAGACCACTGCCGGGTCGACTGTCCACTCGCTGTGGAGCATGATCTTCTGGGGCTGATAGTAGTAGAAGACGCTGAACGGCCGGACAAACTCCACTTCGTCCCATAATTGGCCCAGCACGTTTGCGATGAACATGAGCATCGCAACCAGCACCCCGTACCCGAGAACCTTCCACCGACTGCGCCCTGCCGCGGACAGGGCCAGCGTGATCCCGCTCAGGGAAAACAGCAGCGCGGCCAGGTTGGCGAGGGCCGGGAGTTGCGGCTTGCCGCTCACTTCGAGGATCTCTGGCTTCTCCGGAAGCTCGAGCATCGGAAGAAGCTTCTGGACTGAGGAGTAATCCACGGTAAACGGACCAACAGCCCACAACCCGAACTGGGTGCCAGCGAAGATACTCAGACACACCGTCGGGATGACAACGCAATCGACCAGGAAGTGGGCCAGGATGAGCTGGTTCCGTGGGAGGGGTTGCGACAGTAGCAGTTCCATCGTCCCGCGATCGAGTTCGCCAGCGACCGCCCCTCCGGCCCGGCCGATCGCCCAGACGCTCGACAGGATCAGCACGACCGGATGAAGCATCCCCACCGCGAGGAAATCGGCTGGCCGCTCGAACCGCACGTCGGCCCCACCGATGACGGCCTGAGCGACTTTTCCTGGGCCACGGAAAAGGATCTCCTCGAACAGCCTGGGGTTCAGCGCGGCCCGACCGGCCACGATGTTGAGGAACGGGGAGATCTCAGTTGTCACCCGCTGGGTGATTTTCACCCACAAACTGGAAAAGAGAAATAGCAATATGCAGACGACGACCAGCGCCGGTCGAACGTCTCGCAGGAGCTTGCGAACAAGGAGGAGGGTCATGTGGACCTTATGTCAATTGGGTGTCACCACTCGGTCTCGCCTGGCGTGGTGAATCATTCATCTGTATTCTCGCCGTGGTACATTCGGTAGATCGGGCCGAGTCCGAGGGGTTCGATCCGGAGATCATCGAGCGGTTGTCGACCGAGCCAGTTGAGAAGCGCCGGGAGTGGGCCGCGGTAGGTCAGGCTCAGGTGTCCGTCAAGGGTGACTGCGTCTGGTCCGAGTGCTGTCCCGTCCGGCCCAGTGGTTGGCGCCGGGCCTATGAGTTTCGCACGGACCTCGCGGCCATCTTTCAGGTCGGCGATGTCGTGAAGGTGGACGAGTTTCCCCCGACGCAGGATGCCGACGCGGTCGCAGACCGCTTCCACTTCTTGGAGCACATGCGACGAGAATAGCACCGCCTGCCCGCGGGCCTTTGCCCGGCGGAGTTGGTCGAGGAGTTCGTCCCGCATGGTGGGATCGAGGGTATTGGTGGGCTCATCCAGAATGATCAGTGGGACATCCGGGATGAGGACGGTGAGCAGGGCGATCTTCCGCTTCATCCCGGACGACATGTGAGTGAGCGGGCGATCGATGTCGATGTCGAGCCGCTTGGCGAGGGCATCGACCTTCGGGCCGGGGGTGTCGCCGCGGAGTCCGGCGAGAAACCGGACAAGGCGGCGACCGGTCATGTTCTCGTAGAGCCGCAGCTCACCGGGCAGGTAGGCCACCTGGGTGCGGGCCTCAACACCCTGGTGCCAGCAGTCGAATCCTGCGATCCTGGCTCGGCCGAGGGTCGGGCGGAGGAACCCGAGCATGAGCCGCAGCGCCGTCGATTTCCCCGATCCATTCGGCCCGAGCAAGCCGAACACTTCGCCCGGAGCGATGGCCAGGTTGAGCCCATCCAGCGCCCGGAAGGAACCGTAGTCCTTGGTGAGGTTCTCGGCGACGAGGAGCGAGTCGGGCATGGGGTGGCTCGGTGGTGCGGTACAATTCCCATGATAGGCCCCCCGAAACCGGAGGAACCAGGAACCCGCTGGTCGGAGTTCGCTGAGGACCAGACTCGGAACCTAACCCCCCAACCCCCTTCCCTGCGAAGGAAGGGGGAGAAATGACCGTAGTCGACCCGTGAGGTAACCAGATCCGTCATGGACACTTTCCTTCTCTCCGCTGCCCGGACCCCGATCGGGAAATTCCTGGGCGAACTGTCCGATCTGCCGGCCCCGCGGCTTGGGTCGGTGGTCGTTGCCGAGGCGATCAGGCGGGCGGGCGCGACCCCGGGACAGATCGACGAAGTGATTCTCGGAAACGTCGTCCAGGCCGGGGTTGGGCAGGCTCCAGCGAGGCAGGCCGCACTCTTCGCTGGCCTCCCGGACACCGTCGCTGCCTTCGCGGTCAACAAGGTGTGTGGGTCTGGGCTGAAGGCCGTCATGCTTGCCTCACAGGCGATCAAGACCGGGGACGCAGAAGTTGTCGTGGCCGGTGGGATGGAGAGCATGAGCAATGCGCCATTCCTGCTCCAGGGTGTCCGGAAGGGGTACAAGTACGGCGACCAGAAAACCGTCGATGCCCTGATCCACGATGGCCTCTGGTGCCCATTCGAGAATGGCCCGATGGGCGACTCGGCCGACTACATCGCCACCAAGTGTGCGATCTCCCGGGCCGACCAGGACCGATACTCGGCCCAAAGCCACAAACGGGCGGCTGCCGCCTGGGAACGTGGCGACTTCGCGGCGGAGGTCATGCCCGTGACCCTCCCGGCGGGGGGTGGGCGAAAGGCCGCGGTGACTGTTGCCCGGGACGAGGGCATCCGGGCCGACTCGACACCCGAAGGGCTTGCGAAACTCCGCCCCGCGTTCAAGCCGGACGGGACGGTCACCGCGGGGAATGCGTCGCAACTGTCCGACGGGGCCGCGGCGGTGGTGGTCGCATCGGGCGCGGCGGCCGGGAGGCTGGGGGTCAAGCCACTGGCGCGGGTCGTGGCGTATGCGACGAGTGGGGTTGCACCCAAGGACATCTTCATCGCGCCGGTGTCGGCTGTCCGAATGGTGCTGGAGAAGGCGAAGCTCCGACTTGGCGACATCGACCTGTTCGAGTTGAACGAGGCGTTCGCTGCGCAGATGCTGGCCTGTGGGAAGGAACTCGGGCTAGACGAGGCGAAAGTGAATGTCAACGGCGGGGCGATTGCGCTCGGCCATCCGATCGGGGCGAGTGGCGCCAGGGTGCTGACGACGCTCGTCTACGCCCTGCGGGCACGGGGCCTGCGGTACGGGCTGGCAAGCCTCTGCCTGGGCGGCGGAAACGCAGTCGCGATGATCGTGGAGCGGGTATAAGGAGTTTAAAGTTTAAAGTTTAAAGTTTAAAGTTTAATGTTCAGGAAATTCCATAGTGATCTGCGGTTCGAGAAATCCAAGACTCGGCATCATTTGGACTCGCGAAATGTTACACTCGAAATGATGCCGCGATGGGAAGATCGGAGTCCCCATGATTCGGTCATCGACTTTTCGCACCCAGCCCCGCAACGACTACCCCACTTCGGATGGGAAGCCGATGGCGGAGACCGATATCCACCGCGACCTGATGGTCGCCCTGATCGAAACCCTCAAGTGGTACTTCGCGGCCGACCCGTCCGTCTATGTCTCGGGCAACCTTCTGGTCTTTTACGAGCCAGGGAATCGGCGGAGTCACATCTCGCCGGACGTGTTTGTGGTGGCAGGCGTGGGGAACCACCTGCGGGAGAACTACCTGTTGTGGGAGGAGGGGCAGGGGGGACTGGATTTGGTCATCGAGTTGACCTCAAAAACGACGAAGAATGAGGACATCAAGGAGAAGCACAACCTGTACGTCTCCAAGCTCGGGGTGAAGGAATACTTCCTGTTCGACCCCCAAGAAGAGTACCTCAAGCCGTCGTTCCAGGGCTTTCGCAAGAGGAAGGACCGGTTCGTCCGGATCAAGCCGGTCGACGGTCGGCTCCCGAGCAAGTTACTTGGATTGCACCTGGAACGGGACGGCACCCAACTCCGCCTGCGAGATCCGGAGACGGGGGAACGACTCCCGACACTCAACGAACGGGCGGCTGCTGAGCGAGCACGAGCCGAAACTGAGCAAGCACGAGCCGATCGGGCGGAAGCGGAAGTGGAGCGGTTGCGTGCGGAATTGGAGCAACTCCGGCGGACTCGCAGGGGTGGTACGTGACACCCACTTCGGTTGTCTCCTCTGCGTCAGTCGATCTTGATCCCCGGGTCGAACTGCTGGAGGAACATTCGTTCGCGGGGGTCGGCCAGGGCCTGGAGGAAGTGAACGATGTCCCAGATCTCATCCGGGCGACCTGGCCCGGTTGCCGCTTTTGCCTTTGAATCCGGCATGGTGGAGGGGTAGATCCCCCCGTAGACCCGGGCGTACAGATCCTCCCCCTTCCGGCCGCCGCGGTACACCCCCAGGGTCAGGTTCCGCGGCTGGACCACCGTCCCCCAGATGTCGTATTTGAGTTGCGGAGTCCGGCCGTAATCCTGGTGACATCCCGCACACGTCCCCGCGAATGCCTTGTATCCACGGGCTGCGGACGCCAGTCGGTCCGCCTCGGTGGGGCAGTTCTCCGGCGAGATCGGGATCGGCGCGGCCTCCGCCCGTCCCCAGTTTCCCACCGTCTCAAGGATCTTCTCAGCCAGCAATTGCTCAGCGAACTCGACGCTGTAGCCAGGGTCGTCTTCCGGCTGTTGGATCACCCGGCGCATCACCTCGAACTCGGTCTCCCCGCGCACACTTAGATGGATCACGTATCCCGCGAGGTCATCCAGTTCCGACGCAGTGAATTGCGGGAATGGTGGCATCATCGATCCGTCAAGCCCGTTCCGGATGGTCCGTTTGAGATCCTCTTTGCGGGCTTTGCCAAGTTCCCCCTTCCGGGGGGATAGGGAGGTGGGGTAGCAGGTGACGAACTTGAAGACTCCACGACGGTAGTCTCTGGGCACGGCTACGGCCCGGATCGCCTGGGCACTGTCCCCCCCGCCAGTCAGGCCGTGACAGGTCAGGCACCATCTCCGATACAGCACCGCTCCGCGACCCAGACCAGCGTTGTCGAGACTGAGCCTGGCCCGAGCCGCACCTGCCTCGGCGAGTAGCCCCGCCACCACATCTTTCGGGGATTTTCCTCTGGCCAGTGCTTCTATGTCTTTGAGTTCTTCAAGTTTCAGTTTCGTGGCTTCTTCCGTGGTGATTAACCGCACGGTCGGTGCTGCGGGGGTTCCAAAGTACTGCTCCAGAAGGCGGCCGAGATCATCTCGCTGGCCTGCGGTCAGCCCAGCCTCCGGATCGAGGATCTCCTTGCCGACTTTCGGCCGCAGTTGGGCTGCAAACTCCGGATCAGGTGAGCGGTCTCCCAGCCGGGCCGTGCGAAGCGGTGGGTAGCCGGCGGAGAACCACCGGGGCGGCGCTCCCAGATCCCCGACAGCCATCAGGTCGGCGCGCACCGGGTATCGGATGGCAACGCTCAAGGCTGGCGCGGAGCCCGCCGGGAGCCCGCTCCGACCACATCCGGCCGGAGTCAGGATCGCCAGAGCGAGAAGGAGGAGGGCGACGGTATGCCGGGATGTTCGCATGGATATTTGGTGATTCACGAGCGTCGGCACGTGGTCGCTTCGGGCCGTGCCGCCGACGGTTTTTCTCCCGCTGATTCTTGTGCTTTCGGCCGGAATGTCAAGAATGAGACTTGGACCCCTGACGCGACGGAACCGACCTGATGAGCCGTTCACCCTGTGCCGCAACCCTTGTCGTGCTGTTACTCGGGTCAACCACTGCCCTGGGACAACCGCTCACTGCGCCTGAACCGGCCGCCCTCCGGGGTGATTCCCCCCAGACCCGCAAGCGGCTCGCCGAGGCGGAGCAGAAGCTGATCGCGGGGAAAGCCGCCGATGCCGTTGACGATCTCCAGCGCATCCTGGACGAGAGCGGGGACGATCTGGTCACGGTGGATGGCAAGCACTATCGCCCAGCGCGGTGGATTGCCCATCAAATCCTCGGCAAGCTCCCGCCAGACGCGATGAAAGTGTATCAGGCCCGGATCGACTCTGCGGCTCGGAAACTCCTCGAAGCCGGCAAGCGAGGTCGCGACCCCCTCCCGCTCCGCCAACTTCTGGAGCGTTATTACACCTCCCTCCCTGCTGCCGAGGGGCTGCTGCTGCTTGGCGATCTGGCGTTCGAGCGTGGGAACTTCCGGGTAGCCGAACTCCAGTGGCGGCGTCTCCTTGCAGACCCCAGCGCGGATATCCCGTACCCGGGCCCGTCGACCAAGCCGGCCGCTGTCCAGGCCCGAATCGTCCTCGCTGCGATCTTTGAGGGGGAGTCCGATCGGGCTCGGGTCGAACTGGCCACACTGCAAGCGAAGTACCCGGCCGCCTCCGGACCATTCGCCGGGAAAACGGGTCCTTACGCTGCGGCCCTCCAGGGTTTCCTCGATCGACCTCCGCCCCTTGCCGCAGAAACCGACATGGGACGGGGCTGGCCGACATTCGCAGGCGGGCCAGGTCGGACGGGTCGCAGCGCTCCGCTTCCGGCCAGATGGCCGCCCCGACCGACTTGGGTGGCAGACATCCCAACCGACCCCCCAGTCAATCGTACTCAGCCGATCATCGCCCCGGGCCTCGCACCGTTTGGTCACCCGGTCATCGTCGATGGGCGGATCTACCTGACGGACGGCACCCGTCTGATGTCCTTCGACCTGGCGGACGGCAAGCGGACCATGATCTCTGCCCTGTTCCCGGTGCGTGTCCAACCACCCCCTAACTTTCCCGAGGATGCCCGGTCTGCCCCAGCGCCTCGCCCAGTCGCTACCCTGACCGTGGCCTGTGGTCGAGTGTTTGCCCGGATCGGCCCCCCCGCTGTCCGCCCGCCCGAGAGTCTGAAACGCGGCGGGAAGGGTTCGGACGAGGCGGCCATCGTCTGCTACAGCCCGCCCCTGAACCCGGGGCGGTTTGCCCCCCCGGTGCGAGAGTTGTGGCGAATCCTCCCACCGACAACCGAGGATCGGGGGGCCGCAGTCTGGGAGGGGGCTCCGGTGGTAGCGCGAGGCCGGATGTGGGCGGCTCTGGCCCGCTTCGAGGAAGGGCGTGTGGTTCATGCCATTGCCTGCTTCGACCCGGTCGACACCGATCGCGCTCCGACCCAGCCGGCCTGGGTGGTCGACGTCTGCGACGCTCCGCCCTCAGCCGGGGCCGAGCCCCGGGTCCGTCACGAACTGCTGACGCTCGCCGGGCCGAACGTGGTGCTGTGTACCAACACCGGGGTCGTGGTCGCAGTGGATGCCACGACAGGGCGTCGGGTATGGGGATTCCAGTATCCGCGGGCCGTTCGTCGGACGGCTGGTGCGGTTCGGATGGCAGAACCGGCCCCCGCCGTCGCCTCGAATGGTCGGGTCTTCCTCGCCCCGGTCGATGCGAGTCGGGTGTTTGCTGTGGACGAGGAAACCGGTCAGTTGTTGTGGGAGAGTGGGCCAACCGAGGGTGCCCAGATCCTCGGCGTGGTCAGGAACAAGGTGATCGTGACGACGACCGGTCCGGTTCGGGGCATCCGCGCACTCAGCGCGATCACCGGGTCGTATCGGGGTGCCGACGCATGGAACCCCGCGATTGCTCAGGGCTTGACGTATGGACGCGGTCTGGTGACCGATGGGCTGATCGTCTGGCCAAGTGAAGGCGGGCTGTATTTCCTCGACCCGGATACCGGGAGTAACAGGAGCCCACTCAGGGCCATACTCTCGGGCCGGCGGGAAAGCTTTTTCGGGAATGTGGCTTATGCCGACGGCGTCCTTGTCATCGTCACCCCAACGCAGGTCTGGGGGTTCAAGACCGATGCTCCACCGATCGAAGCTCCCCCATCGTCCCCTGACCCAAGGCCCCGATTCGAGGCAGCAATCGACACCGCCGAACGGAGCCTCGCGAACGGGCAGATCCCGGCCGCCCGCGAAACTCTCCTCGCAACGGCCCGCAGCGATTACCCTCCCCCCTGGCGAGCGTGGGCCGCTGCCCGCCTGCTCCTGCTGGTTCCGCCTGGGGCTGATCCAAACGACCTCCCGCAGGATGTCCGGGAGGCGCTCGACCCAGACCTGATGGGCGAATGGCTCCTGACAGCGGTCGGAGAATTCGTGTCACTACGGACGCTGGTCGACCGCCATACGGGACGTGGCTCACCACCCCAAAAGTTACCTGCCCCCCCGAGTCTTCCCCACGAACCGAAACGGGAGGATGCCCCCGGTCTGTCCGCCACCGCCAGCGTGACCCGCACCGTCCCACTACCACCAACTGCGTTCCCGCTGCTACCCATCCCAGGGGCTCACACGCCACTCCAACACGTCTTCGCAGCTACCCCCCGGGAGGTTGTGGCGGTCTCGATTGGAACGGGAAAGAGGTTCGATTTCTCGGCCCCCGACCTGATGACCCACGCGGCCGACCTTCCCTTCGGGTTCGTCGCCGCCGGGCCGTTCGTGATCGCGGTGTACGGAGCCGGACACAAGCCGGTCTGGGTGTTCCGGATTCCGGAGACCGATCCGCTTCCTGACCGCCCTGGCCGGATCACGATCCGGACCGGCGAGGCACCGGCCAGTCCCCAGTTGTCGTCATTCCGCATCAACGGCTCGTCGCTTTTCGTCCGATTGGGAGAACGCCACCTCCTCGCGCTCGATCTGGAAGGCCGCCGGGTGGTGTGGATTCTCGGATCGCACGGTCGCCCAGGGTTTGAACCGTGTGTCTTCCCAACGACCCCGCGGTTCGAGCCGAATTTCCTGGTCACCGGTCGGTTGGTCGTCGTCCAGTTGTCGACCGGCAAGCGGTGGGCGATACGGGCCGATACCGGACGAGTTTGGAATGGGGATGGGGCGGAACTCGACGGACCTGTCCCCGCTGGGTTCGGGGTAACGACCGCCCAGGTTCCCTGGGTCCACCCGCCGGTCGATGTCGACCTCACCCGACTGGCGTTCTCCGATGGGCCAGGGTTGGTTCGGTTAATCGCCCCGGCAAACGGCCGAGTGAAGTGGACATATGAGGCCGAGGGTGAGGCGAGTTTGTGGGGCGAACCGCCGCAGGTGCGGATATGGGGGGAGGCAATGGTGGTGGCTGTTCGCCGGACCCACGGCGTCGAACTGGACCGAATTCACCTGGACGATGGGAAGTCGGTGTGGGGAGATGGTCCGATATTCGTCGATGCATCACGGGTCGACCTGGGAGCCGCCGATGCCGATGAGGATCGGCTCTACATCCTGACCGATGGGAAACTGTTCGCGCGCAATCTCGACGATGGACGAGCCGTCTGGGACATCACTCTGCCAGACTCAAAAGGGGCTGGCGGCTGGATTGTCAGGGCGGGCAGGAATGCGGTTGTTGTTTACCCGGCTCAGGCCATCCCCGATCAACCGTTTGGGGAGGTGTGGGACCGGGTTGTTTCATCGTTTCTTCGCGTCCCGCTGGGCTGGCGTCTCCCCTGGTTAGGCTCGACCATGTATGATGCCTGGAACGACCGCAGTGTCCCGGTTCTGCTGTATGACCCGGAATCCGGGCGGCTCCTGAAGGAAATCCGTATCCCCGCCCGCGGTTCTGGGGTGACCGTTGCGTTCGTGGGCGAACAGGCCGTCGTCGTAACCGGTGACCGGGTGGTGTGGATTCGGTGAGTTTTCAGTTTTCAGTTTTCAGTTTTCAGTTGATCCCTGTTGGTGCTCTGCGTTCGAGCGGATCGCAAAGGCACTGGTCGGCAATAGCCTTACCGCTTGGTTTTTTGCTGAAAACTGAAAACTGAAAACTGTTAACTGAAAACTGTTAACTGAAATAACTAGCGCGGAGAGAGCGTGGCGACCCGAGCCGAACCGGTGTCCAACTGGACAGAAGACGAACTGGCAGCGGCAGAGCAGCTGCGCATCGCCACCGACCGCATCCTGGCCGAATGCGGCAAGGTGATTGTTGGTCAGGAAGAGGTACTCGAAGATCTGCTCATCGCACTGTTGGCGCAGGGGCACGCCCTACTTGTCGGGGTGCCCGGACTGGCCAAGACGCTCATGATCCGCACCCTTGCGGACTGCATGAACCTGAGCTTCAATCGGGTCCAGTTCACCCCGGACCTGATGCCATCCGACATCACCGGAACCGAGATGGTGCAGGAGGATCGGGCGACAGGTCAACGGGCGTTCCGGTTCCTCCACGGTCCGATCTTCGCCAATGTCGTCCTGGCCGACGAGATCAACCGGACCCCACCGAAGACCCAGGCCGCGTTGCTTGAAGCAATGCAGGAACGGCAGGTCACGGTCGCCGGGAACCGCCACACGTTGCCGAACCCGTTCTTCGTCCTGGCAACTCAAAACCCGATCGAGCAGGAGGGAACGTATCCCCTCCCGGAAGCGCAGCAAGACCGGTTTATGTTCACGATCACGGTGAACTACCCGAGCGAAGACGACGAGTTCCGGATTATCGAGTCGACGACATCCGCGGCCCGGCCGCTGGTCCAGCGGGTGGTATCCGGGGATGAACTCCTGGCGATGCAATCGCTGGTGCGGAAGGTGCCCGCCGCCGCCTATGTGATTCGTTACGCCATGAAGTTGGCCCGGTTGACCCGGCCGCACGGCCAGAATGGCGAACCACCCGACCCGAATGTCCCCGATTTTGTGAAGAAGTACGTCACCTGGGGGGCCGGTCCGCGAGCTGGCCAGAACCTGATCCTCGCGGGTAAAGCCCGGGCCTTACTCCGCGGCCGGACCTATGTCGCGATCGAGGATGTGAAGGCGGTCACCCTTCCCGTTATGCGACACCGGGTGATCACCAACTACAACGCCGAGGCCGACCGGGTGACCCCCGACGACATTGTCCGGCAGTTGCTCGGGTTGGTGTCGCGAGATGAACGGTAAGTAGGAAACGCGGAACGCCTCGGAACGCGGAACGCGGAGCGGGGAACGCGGAACGGAAGAGAAGAATGGCACGCGGAGCGGGGAACGGAAGAGAANNCTTCTCTTCCGTTCCCCGCTCCGAGTTCCGCGTTCCGAGTTCCGAATGAGGAGTTCCCATGTCCACCCTCCTCCCCGACCCCCAGATTCTGGCCCGCATCGACCGGTTAGAATTGGAAGCCCGGCAGGTCGTTGAGGGGTATCTCGCTGGCCGCCACCGGAGCCCTCGACATGGGTTCGCCGTCGAGTTCGCTCAGCACCGGGAATACGCTCCAGGGGATGACATTCGGCACCTCGACTGGAAAGTCTACGGCCGGACCGAACGGTTCCACCTCAAGCAGTACGAGCAGGAGACGAACCTCGTTGCGTGGTTGCTGGTCGATGGTAGCGAGTCGATGGGATACGGGTCTGGAACGCGGACGAAGTACGAGGTGGCTTGTTCGGCTGCCGCTGCATTGGGCTTCCTGGTCCTCCAGCAGGCGGATAGCGTGGGGTTGGCAACGATGGCCGACGGAGTGCGGGCTTTCCTTCGCCCGTCCGGGCAAATGAATCAATTGCGGGAGGCCTGCCGGGTTCTGGCGGGCGGGCCGTACTCCGGACCCTCGAACCTCGGTCGGGTTCTCCACGAGTTGGCCGCGCGGACCGGGCGGCGGGGGATCGTGTTCGTATTCAGTGACCTGCTCGACGACGTTCCGGACATCCTCGCCGGGCTCCAACACGTCCGCTATCAAAAGCACGAAGTGGTGCTCTTCCACATCATTGATGCCGCGGAGGCGGATTTCCCTTTCCGCCACATGACGCTTTTCCGCGGGCTTGAAGGGCTACCCGAGATCCTGACCGACCCGCTCGGCGTGCGGGACGGCTACCTCAAGGCACTTGCCGACCACATCGGCGCGATCCAGGCTGGCTGTCGGGGGATGGAGATCGACTACGTGTGCCTGCGCTCCGATGCCGACCTCGGCCACGACCTCGCAGCGTATATCCAGAAACGGCGTGGACGGCAATAAGAGAGTCGGCTTACAATTGGAACGATTCACTTCACAACACACGAATCCCGATGTTCTTGTGGTGGGTGCAGGTCCCGCCGGGTCGGTGATCGCCCGAGAACTGGCCCGCCGGGGCGTCTCAGTGCTCCTGGTTGACAAGGCCGTGTTTCCACGATCGAAGGTGTGCGGATGCTGTTTGAATGGAGCTGCGCTGGCAGCCCTGGCGGCTATCGGGCTTGGTGACCTTGCCCGGCAGTGCGGCGCTGTCCCGCTTCGGTCGGTCCGACTCGCATCCGGGAAGACATCGGCCGAGGTCGCGCTCCCGAGCGGCGTGGCACTCTCCCGAGAAACATTCGACTCCGCGCTGATCCGTGAGGCAGTGGCCGCGGGGGTGACGTTCCTTCCCGGAGTCAGGGCGAACGGCGGGGATTTTTTTGGTGGCCCGGTCACCGGGCCAGGGGATGACCATCAGGTCGAACTCGACCACGGTGGCCAATCCGTTACCGTTTCCGCCCGGGTCGTCGTCCTTGCGACCGGGTTGGCTGGCTCGGCGGGGAATGCTCTGCAATCCCCAGGCTCGCGTCTTGGCGCGGGGGTCGTCGTCCCGGCAGGGGTCGTCCCGGCGTTCTTCAGCCGGGGTACAATCTTCATGGCGACCGGTCGCGGCGGGTATGTTGGGCTTGTCCGGGTGGAGGACGACCGGCTCGACGTGGCCGCGGCATTTGATCCCGAGTTTGTCCGGGCGTCTGGCGGGCTCGGACGGGCTGCGGAGACCATCCTCGCCCAGACCGGCTGGCCATTGGTCCCCCGGCTGGCCGCACTGGGCTGGAAAGGGACACCCGCCCTGACCCGGCGGCCGGCGGTCCTGGCCGCGAGGGGGGTGTTCGCGGTCGGGGATGCGGCCGGATACGTCGAGCCGTTCACCGGGGAGGGGATGGCCTGGGCCATTGCGTCTGCCGCTGCTCTCGCACCCATTGCCCGACGGGCCGTTGTTGGCTGGGACGACGGCCTTGCCCGTGAGTGGGCTCAGACCCATATCCGCCAGGTTCGCCGTCGGCAGCGGGTGTGTCGAGTGGCGGCGTGGATTCTTCGCTCGCCGCGATTGGCCCGCCTCGCGGTCCAGTCGCTGGCGCTGCTCCCATGCCTCTCCCGCCCGGTCGTGGCTGCCCTGAATCGCGCTCCCGCCCTTTCTCACGAGCCCTTCGCATGAGCCTGATCTTCCGTGGTCTCGGCACCGCGACCCCGCCCGACCCGGTCACCGCCGACGACGGTCTGCGGCTGGCCCGGTTTCTCGCCGGACCAGACGTGCGAACCTCGACCTGGCTCGCGCCCGTGTACGCAAATTCGGGAGTGACCCGACGCTTCCAGGTGATCGGCGGGCAGGTGGTGCGCGATATCTTCGAGGGCACAACGGTCTCCGGCTCACCGTTCCTACCAACCCCGGAAAACGACGGGATCGGGCCGACGACCGGGGAGCGACTCCAGGTGTATGCGGAGGAGGCCGGACCAATCGCACTCCGGGCAGCGACGGCGGCTGTGGCGGAATCCGGCTTCGACCCGGCGAGTCTGACTCATCTCATCACGGTGTCGTGTACCGGCTTCGTTGCGCCGGGTGTGGACCTAACCCTGATTCGCGGGCTCGGACTGCTGCCGACCATCCAGCGGACGCACGTTGGGTTCATGGGCTGTCATGGTGCACTCAACGGGTTGCGGGTGGCGAATGCTTTTGCCACCGCTGACCCGGCTGCGCGGGTGCTGGTCTGTGCGGTTGAACTGTGCAGCCTGCACTACTACTACGGCAGCCAGGCGGACAAGCTGATCGCCAACGCGATCTTCGCCGATGGGGCCGCAGCCGTGGTGGGAAGCGGACCAGGCGACCCATTTGCCCGCACAGGGGAACCTGAAGGGACCAGTTGGAGGCTCGTGGCCTCTGGCTCCTGCCTGATCCCAAACTCAGCCGCGGACATGGGCTGGGTTGTGGGTGATCACGGCTTTGAGATGACACTCTCGCGGCGAGTACCGGGTCAGATAACCACTCACCTCCGCCCGTGGCTGGAGAGTTGGTTGCCGGAACACGGTCTGTCGCTCGATGCAGTGGGAACTTGGGCTGTCCACCCGGGCGGGCCAAAGATTCTGACCGCTGTGGAGGAGAGCCTGGGGCTCCCATCATCAGCCCTGGCCGTATCTCGCGGGGTGTATGCAGAGCACGGGAATATGTCGTCCCCGACCATCCTCTTCGTCCTCGACCGGCTGCGGCACTCAGCCGCCCCGCGACCATGCGTAGCCCTGGGCTTCGGCCCCGGCCTCGTCGCCGAGGCAGCCTTGTTCCGCTGAATCTGAGAAATTTCGGTCGCCTTTCCCGTCCACCCGACCCTGGAGGGGTCGCAGCCATCAGCCGATGGTTGAGCGAAGTTCTACCACTGAGGCGGGTGGTGTGGCCGGGGTTGAGNNGTCTTCTAAACCCCGGCAAGGCGGCAAAAAATGTAGCGGGTATTCCTTGGAATCGAACGGATGAGGCGTCGAGCGTCAAGCGTGTTTGCCGGGGTTTCGAAGACTCAACCCCGGCCACACTGCCGGGCTGTTTACAACATCGTTTGCGCCGTCCTGCTTCACCACCGGTGGCGGTTCGCTTCAGTCCCCCAATTCGTCCTCGAACCGGAAGACGGCGGCGGTTTTCGCCCCGGTGTTGGCGGTCTTGAGCATCGCCCCGGTGTAGATCACTCGTCGGGTTCCGGTCGGGGTTGATTCGGTCACCACCGTCGGAGTTGCGTACACATCTTCCACCAGTTTCTTCGTGTGCTCCTGCATATCTCGGAGCCAGACCGCCTGCCCGGTCTGAGGGTTCAGGCAGGTCATCCGCCCCTCGGTCGAAACGGCGTACACCGCCACCGGCATCCCGCCCGCCGTCGCCACCGCAGGACCAGCCGTGCAGGTCGCCCCGATCCCCGTCTTCCACCTGAGTTTGCCGGTCCTCCGGTCAAGACAGTAGACCGCGCCATCCCGGCTCGCCGCGTATACCGAAAACGCATCGGCCGCGAGTGGGGTGTGGACCGATCGTGGTAGCTCGTACGACCACACTTCCTGGCCGGTCTCGGCCTCCACGCACACCAGCGCCCCGGCCGCAGTGGGCTCCTCGGGCTTCCCCTTCTCCTCGTCATACTTGCAGGTATCGGCCCCGAGATTTCCTGTCCCGAGCCCGTACACCACCCGGTTGCCGATCACCAGTGGTGCGCCGAACGATCGGAGAGGCACAGGTCGCCGCCAGATCTCCTTGCCCGATTCTGCATCTACCCCAAGGAGGGCCAGCGTGTACAGCCCGCTCCCCACGAACACCCGGTTCCCCGCCACGGCCGGCGGGCCATCAATGTGCAACTGCTGACCATGCCCCTCGAACTGCCACCGCCGCTCGCCAGTCTGGGCGTCGACGCAAAAGAGCCCGTCGTCCCCGGCGGTGAAGTACAACTTCCCGTTCGCCAAACGCGGGGTTCCTTCGGTGTGACTGGAAGTCGCGAATGGTTTGTCCCAGAGTGGCTTCTTCGTCGCGGCGTCGAGGCAAAAAAGCCGACACGCCTTGTCGGTGTGGAGCCCTTCCCCGACGTACACTCTCCCGTCGACGACCGTCGGGGTGCAGAAGACTGGCTTGAGGTCGTCGTCGGCCTCGAACTTCCAAATCTGTCTGCCAGTGTTTCGATCGAGGCAGAACACGAAACCATCCGCGGATGACAGCCGTCCGGCCTTCTGCGCTCCGAAGTACAGCCGGTCCCCGTCGATCGTGACGGCAGACATCACTTGATGGGCGTCGGGGATCTCGAACACACGGACATCGGCAAGCCTCGGACCGATCGCGTCACCCGCCTCCCCAACTTGCGTGCTGAGGCTCGCAGTATGAGAGCCCGCTTCACCACCGATGAGCAGTGCGACTAACCCACCGAGGAAGAGTGCGCAGAGCCCGACAGACTCCCCCGACAGGCTCAGCCGAACCGCTGGTGTGGTGCCGTCGGGCCGGTGGTCGGAGATGCCGGTCGCGACACGGTAGCCAGCGTAGAAGGTGGCTGCGAGCAGTGAGAGGCCGATCAGCGTGAACTCCCTCATCGGCAAGTCGACTGCCAGGCTCCACGGGCCAAATAGCCGTGCGGAGGCGACCAGCAGTCCCACCAACCCGGCCAGCCCGGCAAGGGCGTAAAGTTCCATCCGCCCGGGGGTGCCGGTCACCGCGGGTTCCTCGGCAGCCATCCGCCGGTATCGCCGCCCGGCCCAAACGAGCCCCACCGTGGTGGAGATCAGGAGAAGGCCCGTAAATCCCTGATAGTTGAACACCCGCCAGTCGGGGAGGAAGTCCCGGAAGAAGAAATAGAGGAGGGCGAGGCTGCTGTTGGTACTGGCGATCACCAGGAAGGCCCGCCACCGCTTCATCACGACCGCCATCCGGACGGCCACCCCGGGGAACAACGCCCCGATGAGGGCGAGCGGAGCAATCAGGGCCAGCGAGGGAACAACGCCCAGGAGAGCCAGGGAGGGGGTACGAAGGACCGTTGACGAACTCGCACCGGTTGGGAGCGATTCCGATCCGCTGCACTTCTTGTCGCTTTTCTGGATGGGTGGTCCGTACCCCGGGGGTTCCTTGTCGTTGGGGGTGGGCGGTTCGGCCTTCTTCGACAGCCCGTCGGCGACCACAGTTTTCAGCTCCGCGGTCGTCCCCTTGAAGGTCCGCCGCAGGTACGGCTCGCAGTGCAAAAACGCCCACCGGACGGTCTTGCCGTCGTCATCAAGGGTGCCCTGAAGCGAGAACCACGTCCCCTCAATGAAGGCCATCCCGTTGTACTTCTTCCCCCGCTTGCTCGTGAACACGATCAGCTTACGGCCGGGCTCCAGGCGGTCGAGAATCACCTTCGTGTGGCTGTCTTTTTTCGCTTCCGCATCACCAGTCAAATTCACCGGAAGGCGGTCGAACGGAGCATCGCCCTTCAGTTTTTGATCGAAAGTGAACACGACCGCGGGTTTCTCGGGGGAGACCGAGTCGACGGTGGCCACAAAGATCAATTCCTCCCCTTCCAGCACATCCTTCAGCGGAGTGAGCTTGAGGATGACGGCTGGAGCCGGGAGGGCAGCCAGCAGGACCAGGCCCAGGGCAAAGAGGGGAGCCGCGGTGCGCGGCCGGAAGGCAGGACAAAACACGCTCGGGATCTCCTATCGGCAGCGGACCCATCCATGATAGCCAACTGCGTCCGGGAGGTCGAGGTGACTGGCTGTCTCACCCGAATGTGGTCTTCGCGTCCCGCAACCGCTCCCCGGCCTGGGAGAGGATGTGGTGCGCGACCTGATTGGCGTTGTACCCTCCGGGCAACCGGACCAGCGGCTTCCCGTAGGCTTCACAATACGCCCGAACTCCGTCGTAGTCGTGGTTCGACCACCGGATCGCCAGGAGCACCACCGCCACCTCCGGCCGGGCGACATCCGGCTCAAACACCGTGAACGAGGTGTGGTCGGGCGTACAGAGCCATCGCACGTCAGTCAGGCCAAAAGCCCGCATCAGTGCGCCCTTGTGGACCGGTCGGGCCTGGCCTCCGATGAGAACCACCTCCCGGCCCCGGAGCAACTCGGCGACCTCTGCCACCTCCGGCGACGGGCGGACCGCACGCATCGGGGGTTCGGCGTCCGGGCGGGTCTCCAGGTAACGGTCGATCTCTCGCAACACATACTCAACGTTCTGGGACGGAGGCGGTTCGTCCGGGATATCTTCGAGCACCGGCAGGAGCATATCACGCAGGTCGGCATTGCTCGGCGGGAGCCCGCCAGCAACCAAATCATCCACCAGCTGGAGCACCCGCGGCCACTCCCCATTCGAGTCGTCGGGTCGCTCCCGCAGACGGCTGAGCTTGAATTTCAGGTTATTGATCGCTTTCACTCGCGCACGGTCCCGGTCCCCGACAGCCCGGAACTGTGCTGCTGCCTCGGCCACTCGCCGGCCCACGTCTGGCCACGATTCCGGAGCTGCCCGGTCATCCCGCTTCAGGAATTTGGGGACGAACACCTGCTTGGTGCGGGCGGTCGATCGCACATGGGCGAATAACTGCACCTGGTCGAAATCCACTTTCACGTCCCGGACATCGGCGACTGCGTACAGAAGCACCGACTGGGCTTCGGCCGCCAGCCCGAGCACCCGACTGGCATGGCGCTCAGCAAGTGGAGCCGGAGACTGCTCCCAGGCGTGGAGCAAGAGGGCTGCGTCGGCTGCGGTGGCAAACGCTCCGGCCAGATCCTCCCAGGCTCTTGGAGCGGTCACAACAGGCTCCCGGGTGAGCATCCAGAGGTTGCAGTCGGGGAGGGCGTCGGCCCGCCGGGTCACCACTGCCTCGGCTGCCACATCCCGCACCTCCGTCGCTGAGGCAACCCGCACAGCGACCAGGCGACACGCTTCACCTTTCACCCGGCATCGTTCGGCCACCGTCGGGAGCGGGAGCAGGTCGAGTTCCCGGTCTCCGTCCGCCAACTGGGATTGGATCGCGGGCGGAGAAATCGCCTCGATTCGCAGTGGAGGGAGTTGGGACAACGGAATTGGCGGGGGGACCGGCGGGATGGACCGGTACTCAGACGGGACCGCGGAAGTCAGGGTGGTGGGACTGGCCGAGGTCGCCGTCGCGCCGGATGAGTCGAGGGCTGCCACCCAGCGGGCAAGCCCGGCGATGATGTCCCGCAAATCCGCATCAGCCCGGAGCCGGGGCTCGAGCCAGCGAGTGAGTTTGACCAGTGCGTCGGAAAGATCGTCTGTCATCGGCCAACCATCGGAACCGCAGAAAACCGCGGCGGGCCGGACGAGGNNAGGAGCGTCCGGCCCGGCGGTTCGGGTATTCAAAATAGTATAGAAAGCCGTTCAGGCGCTCTTCTTCCCGGCCTTCTTCTCGAACAACTTCCGCTCCCCACGGACGACGTCCGAGGTAATCGCGTACTTCCCTTTGTGCTCCAGTTCCGGCAACTCGTACATCACATCCATCATGATTTCTTCAACGATCGACCGGAGCCCCCGTGCCCCGGTGTCCCGGGCCTTGGCCAGCTTGGCGATCTCGCGCAGGGCTGCGGGATCGAAATCGACCTCGGCACCCTCCATCTCAAACAGTTTCTGATATTGTCGGACGAGTGCGTTCTTCGGCTCGGTCAGAATCCGAACCATCGCCTCCTCATCGAGCGGATCGAGTGGGGCCAACACTGGGAGCCGACCCACGAACTCGGGGATCATTCCAAATTCGATCAGATCGTCCGCTGTCACCTGATTCAGGAGTTCGCCCAGCGACCGCTCTCGCTGCTCCTCGTTCACCGCCCCAAACCCGATCGACTTCCGCCCAAGTCGGCGGCTGATGATGTCATCCAGACCAACGAAGGTTCCACCACAAACAAACAGGATGTTCGAGGTGTCGACCTGGATGTACTGCTGCTCCGGGTGTTTGCGCCCCCCTTGCGGGGGGACATTGCTGACCGTCCCTTCCAGCATNNATCTTGTCGATCTCATCAATGTAGACGATCCCCCGCTGGGCCGCTTCGATGTCGAAGTCGGCAGCGTGGAGGAGTTTGAGCAACAGATTCTCGACATCCTCGCCGACGTAACCGGCCTCGGTCAAGGTTGTTGCATCCCCGATCGCGAACGGAACGTCGAGCACCTTGGCCAGGGTTCTGGCGAGCAGGGTCTTCCCGCTTCCGGTTGGGCCGATGAGCAGAATGTTGCTCTTCTCGATCTCCACTTCTTTTGGCCCGGCCTCCCCAAGGCTGAGCCGCTTGTAGTGGTTGTGGACGGCAACCGAGAGAACTTTCTTGGCCCGCTGTTGGCCGATCACGTATTGGTCGAGCCGCTCCTTGATCGAGCGTGGAGCAGGAATGTTCGAGGCGGTCTGCTTCGGGCTCCCCCGCCGCTTCTTCTCCTGGTCGATGATCGACTGACACAGCTCGATACATTCGCCGCAGATGTAGACATCGCCAGGGCCTTCCACTAGGGGGCCGACATCACGATGGCTGCGGCGGCAGAACGAGCAGTATGCGTTACGGTTGCGACCGGCTGTGCCGGGCGGCTTGCGGCCGCCAGAGTCGCCGGAGGTGCGGTCAGCCATTCAAGCTCCCCGAAGCTGGGTGGTGAATGTGGGCGGGTGGATTTCGGGCCCGAGTCGTCCGCCGGTTAATCCGATGGATGATCGGGCCTGGGTGTCCGGTCCGGCGGGGTGGGATGGCCCCGTCTGTAGTCTAATCATACTGCCGCGGGATTTCGGTACAGTCTAGGTTCGGGAGAACAGGCGCAACCCGTGCCCTGGTCGGGGCCGGCCCTGCCGGTTCTAACCTCCTGGCCGGATAGAGAAATCATAACGGCGGGGGAGATGGTCCCGGTGGCCCTTGGGGCGAATTCGTCCGAGGCCCTGCTTCCGGCGAGTCGTCGGGGGCGGCTGCCGGAAATGACCCCGGACCCACCGGGCCGGTGGTCGGCTTGGGGGTCACCCCATCCCCACTTGTCGGGATTGCGGTGTTACTACCCGCAGGTGGTGGCGCTTTCACCCGTGCTGCCACCTTCTGGCGGAGGATCGCATACTCCGCTTCGGTGATCTCCCCACGTTCGTACATGATTCGGAAACTGGTCAGCTCCGTCCCATCCTGGCTCTGGTCCTGGAGAGCTGCACGCTTTCTCCACCGGTCCACGGCATACACCACTGCGGCCCCCACCAACAGGGCTCCCGCCAGCCCCAGGGTGCCGTAGAGGAATTCCGGATGGGACAACGGGGAACCCGCAGGTCGCCCTCCGTCCGCAACGAGAATCAGGGATCGCATCCGACCGCCTCGTGCCGCCTGGAAGAACAGGACTGGCCGTACTCATCGCCGGGAATGAATCGGCACACTGTTAAAAGTACCCCAACCCACCCTGTCGGGAAAGCCCGTCCCGAGGAGTCTCTTCATCATCCCATTATCGAATCGCTGAATGAGACCTGCCGGGGCGGTTGGGTGGGGTCGGGTGGGGTGGTTGGGGCCCAAGCAGGAGGGAGTGGCAGGCCGGGAGCATGAACGTCCTTCCCCCTGCCCCGAGATGAGGTAAGTTTGACGTGCGGGTCGGTCGGGACGGTGGAATCGGACCCAACTTGACGGTTTCGACTCAGCCGTTATAATTCGCAAAGCATCAACGGATTGATGCTCCGAACCTTAGGCTCTGGAGTGAGCCGCGGCACCGTCCGAGGTCTCCCACCCCAACTATCAGGTGATCACCCCCGGCAGGGCCTGCTCCCCTCCCAAGTGGACGGGACACCCTATCGCCGCGCTGGGTCCACCTGCTCCACCGAAGCAACGGGGAATCTGGGAACCCGACACTCGCCGAAGGCCCGATCGACCCGCGGACCCCGAAACCGACGCCCGCAGACGACGTTCCGCGACCCTCCCGATTCCGAGGAGACCCCGGCCAACCTCCGGCCGTGGCGCGGTACACGTCCACAGGCATCCCGCAGGTGACCCGTGCCGTCCGACCCGGTGGAGTTGACCAAACAGATCAAGGCGGCCTGTGACATTGTCACGGTCGTTGGCGGCTACCTCACGCTCACCCCCGCCGGCCGAGCGTTCAAGGCCCTCTGTCCGTTCCACAATGACTCCCGTCCTTCCCTTGATGTCGACCCCCGACTCCAGCGCTACCGCTGTTGGTCTTGTCAAGCCCACGGAGACGTGTTTAGCTTCGTCCAGCACATGGAGAAAGTCGGCTTCAGGGAGGCCCGGCAAATACTCGCAACTCGCGCTGGAATCAAGCTGGATGAGACCCAATCCCCCCAGGACCAGGCACGAATACGGCTCCTCGGGGCAATGCGGTGGGCACAGGATGCCTACCAGCGGTGTCTACTCGACGACCCCGCCGCTGAACCGGCCCGACGTTACCTGGGATCACGAAAACTCTCGGGCAAGACGGTTCGGGACTTCGGGCTCGGCTTTGCCCCGCTTGGCGGGAACTGGCTTCGGCAACGAGCCGCTGACGACAAGGTCTCCTCGGACGTTCTTGTGGAGGTGGGTTTGCTACTGGAGCGCCACGAGAAGCGCGGGTACTTCGACCGGTTCCAGGATCGGGTGATGTTCCCCATCCGCGACGTGCAGGGCCGACCGATTGGGTTCGGCGGGCGGATCATGCCTGAATCCCCTCTCCTACCCCGGGCTCCAAAGTATTACAATTCCACAGAAACCCCGCTGTTCTCCAAAAGCGACGTCCTCTACGGCCTCGACCTCGCCCGGCACGCCGGAGCGGCGCTCGGGTATCTCGCAGTCGTGGAGGGGTACACCGACGTGATGATGGCCCACCAGTGTGGTGTGGCCCAGGTCGTCGCGACGATGGGCACGGCTGTGAACGCCCGGCACCTGGCCCAGCTTCGCCGATACGTTCCAAAGGTCGTCCTGGTGTACGATGCCGACGCGGGCGGGGTGACGGGGGTCGACCGGGCGCTGGAACTGTTCGTCTCCCAGGATGTGGAACTCGCCATCGCAACCCTCCCGGACGGGCTCGACCCGTGTGATTTACTTGTCCGGCCAGACGGGATTGAGACGTTTCAACGGGTACTGACCTCGGCAGTCGATGCTCTGGATTTTGTCTTTGTGCGATTGCTGGGACACGAGGGAACCCCCGGAGTTGAGGCAACCCGAGCTGTCCTCGACCGGATTCTTCGGGTTATGGCTCGGTCAGACGGCGTTTGGGGCCACAAAGGAGCGTATCCGACCTCCCTGCGGGTGAAACAAGAGCTTATCATTACACGATTAGCGTCCCGGCTTTCGTTGAAACTCGAAACTGTCTGGGCTCGACTGGCCGAGCTCAGGTTGTCGGTGCGGAAGGAGCGTGAGCAACCACCCCAACCACTCATCCAATCCTCCGCGGCCCGGGCCACCCGTCCGACCGAGCCGCCCGCGACACGGGCCAGCGCTGCCGTCACCGCGCAGCTCAACCTTGTGGAGTTGCTCCTCGCCCACCCCACTTTTGTGGTGCAGGCGATCACGGCGGTCTCGCCCAAAGATTTCACCCACCCCGATGCCCGACGTGTGCTGGAAGAACTCTATACCATCCACTCCGCCGGGCAGAATGCGGATATGGAGATCCTCCGGGACCGACTGGCCGACAGGCCCGACCTCTTCGAGGCTGCCGAGCGACGCCGGTTCATCGGCCAGCACATGCAGGAACCCGAGCAAACCCTGTCCCGGATTCTCGGCTGGTTCGCGAAACAGACAATCGAGGCTGAGGAACGGGCTCTCACTGCGCAACTGAAAGACGGCGACCTCCCACCCGAGAAGGTTGCGGAGGTCTTTGAAAAGATCAAGAACTTGCGACGACGACGATCGGCTGGATGACAACTGGCTGATCGACGCTGGACATACGAAACATCATTTGGCAGGCACCACGAGTCATCGATCCACCCGCCCTGGGGCACTCCCCCGGCGGTGGCCTTGTGGGAGGGTTCGGATGGACTGGAAGAACGACGAAACGCTCAGGGTCTTGATCGAGCGCGGCAAGCAGACCGGGTCCCTGACGTTCGACGAGGTGAACCAGGCCCTCCCCGAACTGTCCGAGCCGGAGCGGCTGGCGGAGGTCCAGGAACTGCTCGAGCAGTTTGGGATCAGTCTGATCGATGAATCGGACACCGAGGAGCGGGAGGAAAGCCCGGTCGCCATCACCGAGGAGTTGCTCGCGGATGTCGACTTGCCGCCCTTCGAGGACTCGGACGGCGACGGTCGGCACATCGACGACCCGGTCCGGATGTACCTCACCCAGATGGGGGAAATCCCGCTCTTGAGTCGGGACAAGGAGATCTCCCTCGCCCGCAAGATCGAGGTCACTCGCCGCCGGTTCCGCCGCAAGGTGCTGGAGTGCGACTACGCCCTCCGGCAAGTGGTCGAGACGCTCAAGCGAGTCCACTCCGGGGATCTCCCGTTCGACCGGACGGTGAAGGTGTCCCAGACCGAGAACCTTGAGAAGGACAAGATTCTCCAGCGGATGCCGCACAACCTGAAGACCCTCGAACCGCTCATGGAGCACAATGTCGAGGATTTCCAGCGGTTGACCGACGAGAGGAGCGACCAGCCTTGTCGGGACGAGTTGCGCGAACGGCTCCGGCTCCGCCGACGCAAGACCGTGACACTGGTCGAGGAATTGTCGATCCGGACTCAGAAAGTCCAGCCGCTGATGAAGAAGCTGGAGCAGATCAGCCACCGGATGGATGAGTTGGAACGGGAAATTCTCTCTCTCCGCGGCGACCGGGTCGCCCGGGAGGAGCGGGCGAACCTGGAGAAGGAACTCCAGGATCTGATGCTCATCACCCTGGAGGAACCGGCCAGTTTGCGGAAGCGGGTCTCGATCATGAAGCAGCGGTTCGCCGAGTACGAACAGGCGAAACGGGAACTCTCCGGCGGAAACCTCCGGCTGGTCGTGAGCATTGCCAAGAAATACCGCAACCGCGGGCTATCGTTCCTCGATCTGATCCAGGAAGGGAACACCGGGTTGATGCGGGCGGTCGACAAGTACGAGCATCGTCGCGGGTTCAAGTTCAGCACCTACGCGACCTGGTGGATCCGGCAGGCGATCACCCGTGCCATCGCCGATCAGGCCCGCACCATCCGCATCCCGGTCCACATGATCGAGACGATGTCGAAGCTCCGCAACGTGTCCAAGAAACTGCTCCAGGATATGGGCCGCGAGCCGACCATCGAGGAGACCGCGCGGGCCGCCGGGTACACCCTTGAAGAGACCAAGCGGGTTCTCAAGATCAGCCGACAGCCGATCAGCCTCGACCGACCGGTCGGGGAGAGCGAGGACAGCTACTTCGGCGACTTCATTGAGGACAATTCGGTCGAATCTCCGGTCAGCGCGGCCACCAATGAAATGCTCAAAGATAAGATCGAAGGCGTGCTCAAAACCCTGACGTATCGCGAGCGGGAGATCATCAAGCTGCGGTATGGGCTAGGAGATGGATATACGTACACTCTCGAAGAGGTCGGCCGGATCTTCAAGGTCACCCGGGAACGGGTTCGCCAGATCGAGGCCAAGGCCGTCCGGAAGCTCCAACACCCGGTCCGTAGTCGCCAGCTCGAAGGGTTCCTGGACGGCATCCGGCGCGGGGGGTGAGACAACTCGTGGGAGGGGTCAGACGGCCGGTGTGACCCGGTCGGTTGGTCGCAGCGCGACCACCGACCGGGTCGCACTGTCCGTCCGGCCGAATATAATTCCCACAAAGGAGCCCCGATGTCTACCGTCACCGATACCCTCCGCGAGTGCCACCGCCTCCGCATCCATCTCAAAGCACTCCAGGAGGAGATCGACCGGGGACCCCGGGTTCTCAAGGCCCAGCAGGCCCGACTGGCCCAGCAGCAGCAAGCCCATAAAGACCATCACGACGCCATCACCAAACTCAAACTCAAGCAGCGGGAAGAAGAGGGGACACTCAAGCAGACCGAGGTCCGGCTCGCGAAACTGGAAAGTCAACTGACCAGTACGGCGAACCAAAAAGAGAAGGAATACGAAGCCAAGCAGTCCGAGATCCGACAGGCACGAGAGAAGAAGGAAGCCCTCGAAGACGCGATTCTGGCGACGATGGCGGCGCTGGAAGAGAAGGTCGTGGCCGTTGCCGCGGTCGACAAGCAGTGGGCGGAGGCCCAGGCCGACTTCGCCCAGTCCCAGGAAGACGCAAAGGTCCGGCTGGCGCGGCTCAAGGCCGACCAGGTGGAGAGTCAGGCCGCGCTGCTGAAGGCCGAGACCGGAATCCCGGCCAAGAACCGGGCAACGTATGACTTCCTGGTCAAGGCCCACGGCCCGGCAGCGCTCACACCGGTCAAGGATCGGGTTTGTCAGGCCTGTCGGACGGGGATCCACGAGCAGAAAGTGATGGAAGTGAACAGCGGTGCGTTCGCACTCTGCTCCACCTGTGGGAAGATGCTCTACCCGACCGAGTGACCGTCCCCCATCGGCCGCGCCCACGGAGGCTTCATGACCAAGTGGAAGTACATGACGGCCCAGTTCGTGACCACCGGCCTCGGGGACCAAACCCAGGTCGAGAAGGTCCAGGACAACATGACCGCCCTGGGGCTTTACGGCTGGGAGTTAGTCTCCACCAATGTCTACCATAATAATGACATCGGCCAGGACGTGCTGATTATGTTCTTCAAGAAGCCGACGGTCGAAGACCTCCTGAGTGGAAAGAATGCGGGATCGGGTTCGGTGGCGCGGTGAACTTGGTAAAGTTTAAAGTTTAAAGTTTAAAGTTTAACGGATACTTCTCACCCAACGCGATAACATCTCTCTGGTTCCCACGCTCCGCGTGGGAACCGGTCTTCCCCCCGCTCCGCGGGGTGGGCGTACACGTTGGGGACGACGTCTATCGTATCTCCGGTCAAGCGTCCCTCCCGTTCAGGCCAGGACGCAGAGCGTCGAAGACGGCATTCCCACGCGGAGCGTGGGAACGAGGGAGACTGGAACCAACGGCGCAAGGTGCTGGCGCATCCAGCGAGAAGTGTCAAAAATCTGCGCAATTTGTGGATCAATGTGCGTTTGAGGTCGCTGGCATTTTTCCGGAGACGAACAGTGGGAGGATCACCATGAGAATCTGGAATCCGTGTTTCATGGTTGGTGTGGTGGCCCTGGCAGTCGCACTCTCGGGAGGCGAGGCGAGGGCCGATGGGATCACCCTGGGAATCTACACGCTCGATACACCCGAGGGGGTGGTGGTGACGGAGGTGCTTCCGGGAGGAATCGCCGATCGCGACATGCCGCGTCTGCGGCCGGGAGCGCATATCATCACCATCAACGGGGCACCGGTCAAATCCGCGGAGCAGTTCCGACTCATTCTCCAGTCCAGCAACTTTGTCAAGTTTCAGTTCGTCGATCCCACCGGCGAGCTTCGTTGGGCGAACGCCTGGAGCGGCGGGCGACGGATCGTCTGCTGCCGACCCTGAGACTTCGTTCGGGGCGATTCTCGGGCCTTTTCCACGTCGCTCCCTCACACCTTGCGGCTTTTGAGCAGCGCCCGGCCCAGGGCTGGGTCTCGGTCGGTGAACGGCCCCTCGGAGGTGTCCCGGGTCAGGCACCGGGCGTACACCTCGAACTTGGAATCGAGTTCGTCGGCGTGGTGGACGATCAGCGATTCCGGAATGCAGGGGTTCTTCAACGAGTTCCACTCCGGCTGTCGCAGATGGGTGACCACGATATGCAACAGAAGGTCGAGGCGCTCAGGATCGAGGTCCGGGATCTCCCTGGCAGCGGACCGGATCAGGTCGTAACCGAGATACACATAGCTGAACAATTCCCCTGCGACCCCATGTCGTGCCGGTTGACCGGGAGCCGAGAATTCCAGATCCTTCACCCGGCCGATGTCGTGCAGAACTGCCCCGGCTATGATTAGATCACGGTTCAGTGGCGGCTTCAGATCCGGGAACTGCCTGGCGTACCGGTCGGCCAGGAGGATGCAATTGCGGACGACTGAAAGAATATGTTCGAGCCACCCCCCAGCGAAGGGGTAAGCGTGCCGCTCGGATGCCGGGAGTCGCTTCAGGGCGTCGGTGTGCGTGTGGAGCAGTTTCAGGACAAGGTTCCGTAAGGGGGGGTCGGAGACTTCCCCGACAACCGCAGCGTCGAGTTCAGCAAACATCTGATCCGGGTCGAACCGGGAGCGTTCGACGAACAGGAGTTCGGTGAACCCATCGGCCCGGTCGCGATCTTCGATCGGTCGGATCTGATCGATCTCAACCTGGGGACCATACTTCTCGTGTTCGGTGAATGTCCCCCGCACCTTGAAGAACTGTCCCGGTTGCCAGTGGGCCTGGCACTCGTCAAAGTGGGGGTTGTCGGCCCAGATGGGGACAGCCGAGACGGTCCGGCGGTGGTCGCGGAATTTGCAGGTGTAAAACGGTTTCCCGTCGCGGGTGCTGCCGCGAGACTTGTCAGACAGCAATGCGAAGAAATCCGCGAACTGGTGCGGCTGGAGTTCGTGGAGTGGCACAAGCGGCAATTTCTTGGCCTTGGACATGGCAGCGTCTCCCCGGGTGTGGCTGAATGATACCCGGCTGGCGCAAACAAAGGGAGAGGGGACCGACGGCAGGGGCCATCCGGGCGAAGGCGTTGTGATCCAGGAACCCGCTGAGGCTGTCTGATTCCAGGAGCAAGCATCGGTCTAACGGGAGGGCGCGGCCACCCCTTTGCACAGTTACTGGGAGCGCGCGAACGCCTGGAAAAGTCAGGCGGTCGACCAAACCGGGCGAGAGCGAGCAAGTTCGGGTCGGAGACCACGGGTTGCAAAATCCCTTGCAAAGCGACACGCAAGATCCGTCCCCAAAGGACTTACGTCGATTTAGGCTGTGCAAAG
>PLDW01000007.1 GCA_003136315.1 Gemmataceae bacterium
AACTCCCCAAGAGTCGCGGAGAGACGGGTTTTGCCTTCGCCGCCGATGCCACAGATGACGAGTACGTGCTGCGCGGGGTCGTTCCAGGCGTGATCCAGACGCTGCAATTCGGCGTCGCGTCCGATGAGCGTATCGGCAAAGTGGGGGAGGCGAGAGATAACGATTTTGCTCATCGCACCCTCGGCGCGAGGCGGTTCATCGAAAGCTATCAGAGAATTGTCCCGCCGTCCAGGGCCGTTCGGGGCTCACGCCCTGGGCACAGAACGGCTGCCGCTCATCAACCGCTTCCTTCTCTGGCAGGCAACTTCCTCCGATATGGTTACCTGAATGATCCTTCCCGATGACATCCCACAGCAACTCGGGATTGGGCATCTGGCCGCAGGGTCACAGGCCCAAACGGTGTCAGGCAGGCGGCAAGAGCAAATCGACCCGCGGGATCGGGTGCCACGGGCGGCTTGTCCGCGGGATCGGGTGCCACGGGCGGCTTGTCCGCCAGTGCAACGCCTTTGCGGGCCGACAAGCCGCCCGTGGCACCCACAACCGTGCACCGCCTTCACTGGCGGACCAGCCGCCCGTGGCACCCACAGCCGTGGTCGGTCATTCCCTGCTGTCTCCCTCAACACAGGGGTGGGACAGCGCTTCCTTGACTGAAAACAGGAGGCATTGATGGCGATTCCCACCCAAGACACCGGGAACTCGCCCCATTTGGAACATCCCCGAGAATCGTGTGAATCAGTCAAAGCGGGGCAGCGCAAAAAATGTCACATAATAGAGTTGGCAGAACATTCGAGTATTCCTGAAGCGGGGCAACACAAAAAGTGTAACAGAACAGATTTGGTAGAACGTTCGAGTATTTACTATGACTTCAGGGAGAGAAACAAAAGCGGCGGTCAAGCGCCGCACTCCAAATGGGGCGAATCGATTTGGCAGAATCTTCGAGTCTCCTCGAAGCGGGGCAACGCAGAAAATGTAACAGAATAGAGTTGTTTGAGTGTAGTAACCGCTACCGCGGCCTGGGCGAAACAACCAACGATCCCAAGCCCTCCAATCCGGCTCGCCCACGCTTGGCGTCATCCTCTCAAGAACGGGAGACCGCGGCAGATTCCAGTGGACATTCTGCCAGGACGGATGACGAGGAGCGGGATCGTGCGAAATGCCCGGAAAACCAATGGAAGCCCCACGAATGGAAGCGAAACGGGGGTGAATGAAAATCGAATCCACTGGGAGCGTTGTTCACACCCCACCGGTTTTGAATACCATAAGCGTCACCAATAATTGCAGGTTGCAAGAAGAGTTGATTTCAGGCATATTCCATTTGATTTTCAGCCTTTTTCGAGCTTCGCTACCTCTCGCCATTGCCTACCAGAACGAACCCAGTTACCCTTTTGGTTGACCTTTAATCAGGCCCGCCGAAACCTGGCCGAAGCGTTGCGTCGACAACTCGGCGATACGATCAAGGCGGGATGATCAGTCGCCGTGAGAAGGATCGAAGGCGGCCCTGGACGCATGCCACAACGCTCACCCTTCGACCTGTCCGGCAAATGAGCCGTCGATGATCCTCCTTGGGAATGAAGCAATGCACCGCACTCTGCTCCTGCTGGCCCCGTCCTTTTTCCTGGCGATGACATCAGGCTGGGCCGACGATGTACCCAAAAAGATCGAACCCGAACGGCTGAAACTCTGGAACGGCAATGCCCCGCTGGGCGATGGCAAGTTTGAGAAAGCTGAGGCATGGATCACAGTCCACAGGCCGGAGAAAGCCAATGGCACAGCCATCGTGATCTGCCCAGGTGGGGGATACGGTGGGCTGGTGACCGGGGCCGAGGGCCACGGGATCGCGGCGTGGCTAAATCGCCACGGTATTACCGGGGTCGTGCTGGAATATCGCCTGCCGAATGGTCGGCCCTTCGTGCCGCTCCTCGACGCCCAGAGGGCCATTCGCACGGTCCGATTCAATGCGAAAGCATGGGGCGTTGATCCTGCGAAGGTCGGTATCATCGGATTCTCAGCCGGTGGACATCTTGCCTCGACCGCCGGTACTCACTTCGATGACGGCGACCCAAAGGCTGATGATCCCATTGAGAAGAACGGCTGTCGGCCCGACTTCATGGTGTTGGTCTATCCCGTCATCACGATGGGTGAGAAGGTCCACGGGGGTTCTAGAAACAATCTTCTGGGGAACAAGCCCGAGACGAAGTTGGTGGAACTGTTCTCAAATGAGAAGCAAGTGACACCGAAAACCCCACCCGCATTCCTGGCTCACGCGAAGGATGACCGGGTGGTCGTGCCAGAGAATAGCAAGGCGTTCTACGACGCCCTGCAAGCGCAGAAGATCCCTGCGAAGTATCTGGAGTTGGCGTCCGGCGGTCATGGGTTGAGTGGGTACAAGGGACCGATGTGGGATGCTTGGCAGGAACAGTCTTTAGCGTGGCTGCGAGAGATGAAATTCATCCCGGTGACTGGTGAGAAGAAATAGGCCATTACGAAGATCCGGATACCCAGGAGTTGGCATCTCTCTCAGACGGGCAGGCATCACCGCTCGGTTGACCGCTCCAGGCGGACGGTGTAGATTGCACGGAGCGACGAAACCTTCTGGTCGTGGTGCACCGACCGGAGCGCGGGCAAGGCGTTCCGAGTCGTCCACCTCTTACACCTTGTTCGGAGTGGATGACTGGTACCTCGCCGAAAGTTCACGATTGTCCACAGTGAGATTATAAGTTGAAAGAAAGTAAAGCCTGAGCGAATTCAAGCACCAAGCGGTGTGATCTCTGATCCCGGACCGTACCTCCGAAGGATACTGCTATGGCTCTCATTCCTTGTCCTGATCCTGAGTGCGGGAAAAAAGTTTCGTCGATGGCTACAGCCTGTCCTCACTGTGGCTGTCCACTCCCGCCTGCGGCTCTCGGCTCCGTTGGATCGAGGGTAACCGCATCGTCAGGGTCAACGCCCACTTCTGCCACAAAGAGCGAGGCTATACCACAAGATAATACTGTTGACGAAGCGTTCTGGAATTTGTATAGAAAGCTCTTGGAACACCATGTACACATTGATGAAGATCGCAGCGCCATGCTGACGGACAAGGCGATCAACAGTGATTTGCGTGCAAGTGTAAAGCTATGTGCGGACTATGTCACAACGGTACACATCGCCAGCGATGTGTGCCGGGATCGCGATATCGAACTTCTCAAGCAACTTCCGCTGTTGACTCATCTTACGCTCACGGTATGCAAGCGACTCACGGACGAATCGCTCCTGCACATTTCCAAGATGTCTTCGCTGGAAACGCTGGACTTGAGTAGTCTTTGTACAGACGCTGTGACGGTCTCTGGCCTCATGCTGCTCTCCCGACTCAAGAAAATCGAGTTGATTCGACTTCCTTTCCTGGGCATGAAGGAGGATGAGATCAAGGCGAAGTTGCAGCGAGTATTGCCGAATACGATTATTAAGTAATACGGCGAATAAATAATCTATACTATAAGATATCGTTTGCACGAATGTTATCTCCTCCCCTAATAGCCCGATTCACAAATAATTGTGGAGCGAGGCTTACCGCAGCACGAGGACGGCTTCCTCGCACTCCGGGTATCGGTCACTCGCTGGCGAGAGGCGAACCCGCTCGACAACGAAGCCGCACTTCTGGAGAACCCGGATGGACGCCCCGTTATTAACCCGGCAAAAAAGATG
>PLDW01000431.1 GCA_003136315.1 Gemmataceae bacterium
CACCTCCTTCAATCCCTATGTATGGTTGACGGCTGTAAATGACCGACCACGTTTGTGGGGGCCACGGGCGGCTTGTCCGCCCTTGCAACGCCTTCACGGGCGGACAAGCCGCCCGTGGCACCCGATCACACTGGTAGATTTTCTCCCGCCGCCTGCTTGGCCCTCGGGATTGCCCTGTAAACAGACACGCGAGATCCGCCAGACACGAAACGCCAACCCCGAAACCGATCATGGCGACCCCCTCCCACACCCTGCACGAGTGCCCCCCAGCCGATGAGCTGGACCAACTGATCCACGGCCGTCTCTCGTCCGCCCGATCGGCGGCACTGACCGAACACGTCGGTGGGTGCCTCTGCTGTCAGGACCGGATGGAAGGGGTCGCTGCTGGTGGAGACCCGGCCCTGACTTCGACCATCCGGCATTGCGACCGGGACCGACCGCCCGCGGGCTCAGCACTCTGGCCCGCACTGTCTGCTGTCGCGGCTGAGGTCAATGGAACCGCCATCTTCCCCGATGACCCCGAGACCGACTCATCCGGAGAGCTGAAGCTCGATTTTCTCAGCCGGTCGGACAGCCCGGACCGGATCGGGACACTCGGTCCGTTCGAGATTGTCCGGGTCGTCGGGCGAGGCGGGATGGGCGTCGTCTTGCACGCCTACGATCCGTGTCTGCGACGAGACATCGCGATCAAAGTGCTCGACCCGCAGTTGGCCGGGAATGAGGTCGCTCGAAAACGATTTTGCCGGGAGGCCCGTGCTGCCGCTGCCGTCACCCACGAGAATCTCGTCGCAGTCCACCAGGTGGACGAGGATGGGTCGTCGGGGCTTCCCTATTTAGTCATGCAACTGGTGATCGGGGAGTCCCTGGATCAGCGGCTCAAGCATGTCAAGAAGTTCCCTGCGCTGGACGTGGCCCGACTGGGAATGCAGGCTGCGGCCGGGCTGGCAGCGGCCCACGCCGGAGGGCTGATTCACCGTGACATCAAGCCCGGGAACATCCTCCTGGAACACGGATCAGACCGGGTCAAGCTCACGGATTTCGGGCTGGCACGGGCGGCCGAAGACGTAAAACTCACACGGACAGGGTTCGTCGCCGGCACTCCACTGTACATGGCTCCGGAACAGGCCCGCGGGGACGTGGTGGACGCCCGTGCGGATCTGTTCAGCCTCGGAAGCGTCCTGTACGAGGCCGCGACCGGAACCCCACCATTTGATGGGAAGACCCCGCTGGCCGTTCTTCGCCGGGTCGCTGATGAAACCCAGGCCTCACTGCGGACACTGGATTCGGCGGTTCCCCAGTGGCTCTCGGACGTGATCGACCGGCTCCTGGCGAAAGAACCTGCTGATCGGTTCCAGACGGCCGCGGAAGTGGCCGAGATCTTCTCCACCGAGCTGGCCCGGACCCAGGCCCTGCCGGGATACGAAGAACCCGTCGGGCTGTGCGGCAACACCCGCCCGTCCGCGTATGCACTCCGCCCGCCCCGTCAGAAGGTCTGCTGGAAGTCCGTTGCACTCCGCTCCCTGCAGTGGATCGGCGGTGCGGCCATCGGTGGGTTGGTCGTCGGGCTCTGGCCAAGCGAACCGACTCCCTCATTCCCACAGGACTCTTCGGCCACCACGATCCCCACAACGGCCGCCTCCGACCCGGTACTACCTCCCCTCCCCCTGCTTCCATCCAAAAACGGGCCGATCTGGTCGGTCGGGTTCACGCCGGATGGCCAGACCTTGGTCGTCGGGGCCGAGGATGGTTCCGTCCGGCTGGTCGACCCCAAGGACGGACATGTACGCCGAACCCTGGCCCCAATGGGTGGGAACGTGTGGAGCGTGGACGTCTCCCCGGATGGTCAACATCTCGTGGTGACCTGTGACGACTCGGAGGTCAAAGTCTACAACCTCCAGACCAATGCGGTCGAATTCACATTCCCACAGCCGACCTCGACCAAGACGGGAGTGTTTAGCCCGGACGGGAAGCTGTTGGCAACCGGCGACCGCAACGCCACGATCCGGGTGTGGGACATGTCCACCCAGATCCCAACGGAACTGGAGAAGCACCACGGAACGGTCCACAGTCTGGCCTTTAGCCCGGACGGAAAGCGACTGGCATCGGCCGGCAGTGACGGGGCGATCAAGGTGTGGGATCTGAACCACCCCGAGAAGAAGCCGGACAGCCTCGAGGAGCACAGCGGGTCGGTGTATGGGGTCGCGTTCAGCCCGAACCAGGCGATCCCTCGGCTGGCCAGCGCCGGGTGGGACGGAACCGTTCGGATCTGGGATGCCCGGAATGGGAACCTGCTACACACTCTCCAGGGACACACCGGCGATGTGTGGGGGGTCAGCTTCGGGCAGGGTGGCAAGATACTCGCCAGTGGTGGGTCGGATGGGACGGTCCGGATCTGGGACGTCGAGACCGGCAAGGAACTGCATGTCTACCGTGGTGGTAGCCGGGGGGTCCACTGCGTCCGCTTTGCGAAGGATGGAACGACCCTCGCAGCTGCTGGCCGGGATGGACAGGTGAGGGTCTGGGAAGTGAAGTGAGAAGGGTAGAACCGGGCCAACACAAACCACCCAGGGCGTTGCCTGGGCTGGAGGAAATAGCCCTTCGAGCCGAAGACTCAAATCGCACACCGAGGTCACGCCGCGGTTTGCGCGCCAGGGGCCGAAAGGCTCTGGGAATACCTGAAACCCCTTGGGAAACGGCGAAAAAGATTCCAGGGCTTCCTTCAAATCGCCCAATTGTCTGATTCCACAACTCGTTATCAAATAGCGAGTTGTGAAAATCCAACTTCCGAGAGAGTGACCTGCGCGCAAACCGCGACGTGACCTC
>PLDW01000085.1 GCA_003136315.1 Gemmataceae bacterium
GCTCCTGCCGAGCCGGACCACCCGCACGCTCGGCAGGAGCCTCGCCCTCCCGTTAGACCGATGCTTGCTCCTGGAATGTGATAGCCTCTGCGGGTTCCTGTCTGTGGCACCATTTCGGCCCTGGACCCTGCGTCCAGATGCCCAATTCCACTTGGCTCCTGGATGTCATCGGGAGAGATCATCAAGGTCACCTTAATGGGGAGGTTGCCTGCCAGATCGGAATCTTCGGCCTGAAGGGCCGTTTCCTCCCGCCCAGGATGGTGTTGATCCTGGACAGATCTCAGGCAGCGAATCAGGTGGTTTGCCACTGGCAATCCCTCGGCAAAAGCAGATAATCGTGTTTCCAACACCCACGCGAGAGAGACCGAACATGAGCCTGAAAAAGACTCTGCAACGAGTCGGGGAATGGGTCGAGAGCGTTGCCAAACTCGGTGGCGGCATCGTGACCACTCGGGTCAGTGCCGGGCCGCTCAAGGACTCGCTCAAAGAACTGGGTGAACTGGGCGGTTCGGTGGGGGCCGTGTTCAAGATCGCATCCTGGATCATTCCCGAGCCCACCCCCGAGCAACTCATTGCCACCACCCTCTTGAAGACCTTTCTCGACTCCGTCGAGAAGGCGATCGCAGCGAACCCCGACCTCTGCACCTCGGACGAGTGGCAACTCTACGTGAGGGGTTCGGGCCAGGCGGCGGCGGAGGAACGACTCTCCCAGGAGTTCTCGTGGTTGTCGATCCTCGGCGGCCGGGGCCAGCGCCCGAGCCGGTCCTGGCCACTGGTGGCCGATCTGGCCGACATCGCCGAGACCTGGTTCGCCGGAGCGGCTCTCGCCCACCAGTCGCGGATCGATGAAGCCAGCCAGCCGGGACAATCGAGCACACAGCGCCCGCTCACACCGGAAGCCAGACAGGCCGTCCAGATCATCCGCGGAACGATCGCCGATGCTCTGGCAGCGGCGGTGGAGTCCCTGCTCCAGCAGCCAGCCATTCGCGACGACTGGGAAAAGAATCGACTCTCTGCCAATCGAGTGGCTCTTGACCTCCTCGCCGAGGAGATCAGCACCCTCGACCGGACCCGACTCTTTGGCGAAGTTCCGCAGAGTGCTCTCTACATTCCCCCATCGATCCAGTGCGTGGACTTTCGTCAACGGACGGATGCGAAGGTGGATTGGGATAAAATCCCGGTTCAGGAGGGGTGGAAGGATGTGAGTTCTCAGATTCAACCCGGGACACCGAAGTTGATCGTGATCCACGGTGAGATGGGGGCGGGGAAATCGTGCCTCATGCGTGTCCTCGCAGCCGAGGCGGCCCGACTGTACTGCAACGACAAAAACCTGGCTCCGGTGTTCGTCCGCTGGCGGGAAATCTACACCGAGCAGAAACTCTTGCCTGCGATCGCGGAACGGCTGTCTCTGGAATACCAACTCCCATTCGATGCCCTCCCCGGCCAGGACCGGGTGGTGTATTTTGTCGACGGCTTCGACGAGATGAGTAGCCACGATCCGACAACGATCTTTCAGCTCTTTGGTCGACTTGCCGATCTGGTCAAACTGCACCGGGTCACGGTCGTGGTGGCGATGCGATCCACCGTGGTGACCCCGAATATTGAGCAGGACTGGTTTGATCGCCAGGCGTTTGTCGTCCGGGTTCAGCCTTTCTCGGATCGCGAAGTCGATGGCTGGGCCGTCCTCTGGCTCAAGTGGACGGGGGACATTGATGTGACCGGGGATCGGATGCGATCACTGGCCGATAAGGATGTGACCCATAACCCTCTCCTGCTTTACATGCTCGCCAGGTACGTCCATCCGGTCTCCACGACAGACGAGCCTCTCAGCCGCGCGGATGTCTTCCGGACGTTTGTCGATGAGACGATCACCGGGAAACTCCGCGCGGGGTCGGAGCGATTCCCGTTCGGGGTCGAGTTCGCGGATACTTACCGACTCCTCCTGCAAGAAATGGCCTACCTGGCATCCTGGCCCGCATCGAACGGGAAGTGCAAAGAACTCAACCTGGCCGAAGTGATGGAGGCGGCAGGTCATGACTCGCTCACTTTCAAGGATGTCCGGACGGCATTCGTCCTCCACTTTTTCGATCCGGGGACCGCGGGCCGGGGGGAATTTGAGTTCCAGCCAGAGGGGTTCCGCCAGTACCTCCTGGCCGAGTGGTCTGCCCGGACGCAGTGGGAGGCCCACCAGGGCGAGGAAGACTTCCGCAAGGCTCCGTTCCGGCGGACGCGGGATCAGGCCCAGAACGCCCTGGCCCAACTCCCCCTACAGAAGGCAGAGCGCGACTTACTCGATGATCTGTTCACCGGCTTCGGTCGATTGGTGACGAGCGCGAACCCATCTCCGACCACGATCGCCAATCGGTTCAAATGTCTCGGAATCGCGATCGAGCGGGACCAGGCGCGCAGCCGACTGGACCAGCTCCTCCGGAGGCAATGGAACCACATCGTGACGCCCCCTTCCCGGAACTGGCTCCGGGAGAGTCGGGTGGGGGTGCCCGAAGGCCAGACAGTCCCCGATGCTCTGGACCAGACCCGCCTCCTGGTCAACTACTGGGACCAGTGCCTGACGGGTTACCTGGCCCTGGCACGGGGACTGTCGACGAACACGCCGATCACTCCTCCGGGGGAGGGCGAACTGCCTCTCGGACGCTTCATGCGACTGCAAAACGCGGTTCGCGGGCATAGCTGGAAGGCTCATCTGAATCTGTCCCGTCATGCGAGAATCAGCCACGATCTTCAACTCCTGGGGTTCCAAATGACGAACCTCAGAGGGGCGAACCTCAGAGGGGCGAACCTCAGAGGGGCGAACCTCTCAGAGGCGAACCTCTCAGTGGCGAACCTCGCTGGAGCGGACCTCAGTGGGGCGAACCT
>PLDW01000013.1 GCA_003136315.1 Gemmataceae bacterium
AGGGCACCCGAGAGACCGCACCCGGACTACCTTCTTCGAGACTCCCTTCACGTCGGTGTGGACTACGGCAAATACGATTGGCGTCGGTTGCTCAACACCATCCAGGTGATCGAGATGGCACCGAAAGAGCCAGAAGGGCTCAAGCCGGGGCTCCGACTTGGGGTCACCGAAGGTGGGGTTCACGCTGCGGAAGCGTTGGTACTCGCTCGCTATTACATGTTTACCCAGGTCTATTTTCACAAGACCCGAGTAGCCTACGACCATCACATCCGGCAAACTTTGAAGGCGATTCGAAAGGATGAACCGTTCCCACCACCCACCCCGGAGCGAATTTCTGACTACTTGCAGTGGGATGACTGGCGCGTCCTGGGTAGGCTGGCCGAAGGGGGTGGAGGTGAACACGGGGATCGGCTTCGGAAACGTGACCATTACCGTGAGGTCTACCATACGCCCGAAAGCCCTGGGGAGAGTGATCGTTCTTTGTTGGGTTTGGTCCGTAAGTTGCTCGGTGACTTGATCGTGGCGGTGGAGTCGTCCAAGACCTCCTCCTATAAACTCGAAGCCCCCGACATCTCGGTCGTGACCGAAGACGATCTCCGACGGGTTCGCCCGCTGTCACACTACTCCGCTGTAGTCAAGAGCCTGAACCAGCACCCACTCGAACTCAGTCGCTTGTATTCCACACCTGAACACGCAGCAGAAGCACGTGCCAAGGTTGCCGATCTCTTGAAAGACCCCTCATGAACATCTTCGACCCCGAAACACGTGTCGCCATCCTGGCCCAGATGGTAAAGGCAGCCCCGAGGCAGGGCCTGGGCCGTACCCAGATCATGAAATTCTTCTATTTCCTACAAGAATTGAAGGGCGTTCCTTTGGGGTACGATTTCCGGATCTTTAACTTCGGTCCGTTCGACTCGGAGGTTCTCAGCGACCTCTCCTCAGCATGCGGCCACGATACGGTGGTCGAGGAGACAGTTCTCTACTCACGTGGTTATGGATACAAGATTACCCCAGGGGCCAATGCTGACAAGGCGAGTCAATCATTCGAAAATAGTAACGCCGAAATCGTTCGGAAAATCGAAGAAGTAATCAAAGAATTCGGAGTATACAGTGCCTCTGAGCTTGAGCTGCTATCAACAATCCTGTTCGTTGACAGCGAATTCAGCCAATCTGGCTTTTGCGTGACACATTCGGAACTCACTACCCGAGTTCAGCAGATCAAACCACACTTCACCGAAGTAATGATTCTCGGCCGGGTCAACGAGATGAACAAGAAGGGTTGGCTCGGGAGCCTCTCGGACAGTTAGGAGATTCTCCCATCTGTCACTCGGTGGACTCAGGTCGGCTTTCCCCGTGGGTCGCCCGGCGCAGTCCTTCGGGCCGTAGACACCTGGTCGGGGGGGATCCTCATGTGAGGCGTTGTTGATGCCGCGAGCTAGGTGAAACCACTGCCTCTCGCATGTTGAGGGATGTTAAGGTTCAGGCCGCCCCAGGCCGGGTGCATCAACCGCACTACGGCACAAATCGGGTACGCGAACCTGAGAAAACCTGAGATTGCGCGGTGATCGCCTGCTCAGAAATGCTCAGGTTCAGGCAGCCAAGTACAACACATCCTGCCCACGGGGGTTCCTCCCGATCCTTGGAGGTTGTAGTCCGTGGCAGCCAGTTGAAGGAAAACCGCCGATGTCTTGTTCGCCGCCGAACTGGCCGTGGGGAAGACCGTCAAGAATGCTGCGACTACCGCCGGAGTCAGTGAGACGAACGCGTTGATGGATCGGACCCGGTGAGGAGATGACGCTCACCGAGGTCGACAGCCCTGGGGTCCACGAAGGGACGAGCCCGGCGAGTGGTGGCCGGGAGTATCCAGGAAGTGCGAAGTGTTCCGGGTGGGCAGAAATCTGGGGCGGAGGTGTAACCCCGGGTGTAACCAGCTCGACCAGAATGCCGGAAGCCCTTGCCAGTGTGGCAATTATGCCGCACGAACAACGGCCTTCTAAGCTGCCGGTTGTGGGTTCGATTCCCACCGGGCGTACTCCGTTCAGCCGATGACTCCGGCGGACAGGGGATGACAACATCCCTTGTCGCAACGCCTTCCGACAACGCATCCGAATCACCACCTACACCCTTATCAGCGTCAGGAGATGACTCCTGATGACCCGGTTTGCACAGAGCCCGTGCGAACTGTGTGCAAACTGACTTGTTAGGGAAGGGAGTTGGGGGATTCGGCTCTCTTTCCACTTATCCCTATCCTCCTAATATATTATTATAAATAATTGTTTTTTTCAGATAGTAATTAACTGAGCGTGATCAACCAACGAAGATCCCATCTGTTAACGCCGCCCCACCGAACGGACTGAGTAGTTCACCCCCGGTTGGTTCGGAGGTGCTGCCGCTGGTGAAGTTGGTCCCGGGATACACCTTGGCCAACCCGGGCATGTTCCGCCCAGCCCCGGCCACCACGTTCACCTGATCCCTGACCCCGGTTGCCGCGACCGCTACCCGTATTCCTGACCCGTCCGGCCCCAGCCCGGTCGGTACGAAGTTGGCAACCGGATTGGCGATCGCTGCAACCGCCCCTTCATTAAGAAGTTGCTCCCCACTGAGCACCTCCACCTCCGCTGGTCCACCGGCCCCCGGCCCCAGGATCAGATCCTGCTGGCCATTCCCCAGGACATCACCGACCGCAAGATATGCTCCATCACGCAAGCTTGAGTTGAAGGCAAAGAAATTACTGATCAGGTAGTCCGATGCCACTTGACCACTTGTCACAGTTGCCCGAGTGCCGTTCATCACTTCCACCACAGGACCGCCTCCGAAACCGGCTGCCACCACCAGATCCGGGATGCCATCGCCGTTCAAATCCCCCACCGCTGTCCGCAACCCGCCGCGGAAGTTCGGGTTGATATTGACGAAGTAGTTATCCAGAACTGTCAAACCGCCGGACGCTGCGTTCTGGCCGATGTTAGCCGGGTTCAGATCGTAAATGGTGACCCGTGGTCCACCGGATTGATCGGGTGTAACGACGATCTGGGCTCGACCGTTCTGGAGGAAACTCCCGGCAGACACAAAGCCCCCAGCACTGAAGGGGGCTACCCCGGCGGGCGCTGGGAAGGGGTCGAAAGGCGGGACCAACACGGCATTCCCGGGCGCTCCGCTGATCACAGTGATCTTCAGCTCAGTGCCTGGCCCGGTTGCGAAAATGTAATCCGGGATGCCGTCTCCGTTGACATCGGCCACAGCCGTCCGGACATCGGTTGGGATGTTCCCAAACGGACTGAGGGTTTCCTGGAGCGTATAAGTCCCCCCCGACTCCGTGTAGACTTGCGCGGTACCATTTGGGTTTCCTCCGATCAGGATCGGCTGGATGGCCAGAGAGGAAGATACGCTATGGGAGCCCACAGTCAGAGAGTGGGTCGCATCTGTGGCCCCGCCGAAGTTCGTGGTGCCGTTGTAAACGGCCTGGATCGTGTAGAGCCCGGCGATTATCCCGCCAGGCAGTGTGTAACTCCCCCCCGCCTCTCCACCAGACACTTTGACAGTGATGGGTGTGCCGACAACAGTTGTTCCGCTCATGAGGGTGAACGTGACCGAGCCCTCGCTCACCGTTCCCCCCGCACTCGTCACCGTCGCAGTGAGTCCCACCGACTGAGCGGAAGTACTGGACGTGGCGCTCGCGTTCACCGCGGCAATCATCGTTACTGCACTGCTGATGGTCAGGGTGTGTGTGGTATCGGTGGAACCAACGAAGCTTCCCGTCCCACTGTAGGCAGCCTGGATCGTATACCCTCCAGCCGCTGTCCCACTGGACAGTATGTAGCTAGCGGTCGCCGCCCCGGCGGAAACAGTCACAGTGAGTGGCGACCCGATTACCGTCGTTCCATTGCGGACAGTGAACGTCACGGTTCCTCCGTTGACTGTCCCACCCGCGCTCGTTACCGTTGCGCTCAGCCCGACAGACTCACCAGAAGTGTCATACGTCGTGGCGGCAGCAGCTGCGGAAGTGGTTGTGGTGGCGGGGGCAAGAGTCAGGCTGTGAGTGGCGTCTGTCGATCCATTGAAATTGCCGGTGCCATTGTACACTGCCTGGATGGTGTCGGTTCCGACCGCTGTGCCGATGGGCAAGGTGTAGCTCGCGGTTGCCGCCCCGCCAGACACGTTGACCGAGATGGGCGACCCAATCACTGTCGTCCCATTGAGGACAGTGAACGTCACGGTTCCCCCGTTGACTGTCCCTCCCGCACTCATCACCGTGGCACTCAGTCCAACGGTTTGGCTGGAGGTGTGATAGGTGGTGCTGGCGTTCGCGGCGGCGATCGTCGTTCCCACACCACTGATGATCAAGCTGTGAGTCGCATCGGTTGATGCAGCGAAATTCGTTGCGCTGGCGTAGGCCGCCTTGATCGTGTAGGTGCCCGCTGCCGTGCCCCCGGGGAGTGAGTAAGTGGTCGTTGCGGCACCACCGGACACGCTGACCAGAACGGGAGTGCCGATCACTGTGGTCCCGCTCAGGATTGTAAATGTCACACTCCCCGCACTCACTGTGCCAGCGGCACTCGTCACCGTCGCACTCAGCCCCACAGACTGAGTCGAACTGCTGAAGCTGGAAGTGGCATTGGTGGAGACAACGGTCGTAGCCGCTGGCGCGATGATCAGAGTGTGGGTGGCGTCGGAAGAGCCGCCAAAGCTCGTTGTGCCGCTGTAAACGGCCTGGATCTGATCGGTCCCTGCCGACGTCCCTGCTGGAAGAATGTAACTCGCGGTTACCACACCGCCTGAGACGTTCACTGTGACCGGCGACCCGATGATCGTGGTTCCCTGATACACGCTGAAGGTGACCGACCCGCCGGTGATCGTACCCCCCGCACTCGTGACCGTCGCATTAAGCCCAACTATCTGTGAGGAGCTACTGAAAATCGTGCTGGCTGCCGCCGCTGTGCTCGTGGTGGTCGCGGTGCCGACGGTCAGAGTATGCGTGTTGTCCTCAGAGCCAGCAAAATTGGTCGTCCCGTTGTACACCGCCTGGATCGTGTACTCTCCGACCGCCGACCCGGCGGGAAGGGTGAAGCTGCCAGCCCCCACTCCGCCCGAGACACTGGCCACGACCGGTGACCCGATCACCGTTGTCCCGTTGACAACCGTGAATGTCACCGTCCCTTCACTCACCGTTCCGCCACTGCTCGTTACTGTCGCACTGAGTCCGACCGTCTGCGAAGACTCGGTGTACGTCGTGGTGACACTCGATGTGCTGAGAGTGGAGGCATACGCGCTAATGGTCAGCGTGTGGCTCGAATCCGACGATCCCGTGATATTTGTGGTTCCGTTGTATGTCGCCTGGATCGTGTAGGTTCCCATCGGGGTGCCTGCCGGCAGCGAGTAGACGGTCGTTGCTACCCCGTTTGAGACGTTCACAGTGACAGGAGAGCCGATCACGATCGTCCCTTGGATGATCGTATAAGTGACCGACCCCTCGTTCACCGGCCCGCTGGAGATCGAGATCGTCGTTGTTAGAGTGACAGACTGGTTGCCTGACGAAAAAATGGCTGTCGTGCTTGAGGATACAGTGTTCGCGGCGACGGGACTGATGGTCAGAGTGTGGCCAGTATCCTTCGATGTGCCAAAGTCTGTGCTGCCGTTGTAGACCACCTGGACGGTATAGCTCCCGGCTCCCGTGCCAGCGGGCAGGGTGTAACTGGACGATGCCGCCCCCGCCGACACGTTGACTGTGACCGGAGATCCGATCACGTTCGTCCCCTGGAGGATGGTGAATGTGACCGTACCGGTCGACACGATCCCGCCAGGGCTGGTCACTGTGGCACTCACATCCACCGACTGACTGGTGATGCTGTAGGTTGCTGTGGTTGCTGTGGCTGTGGCGGTTGTGACTGCCGGACCGATGATGAGAGAGTGCGTAGAGTCCGTGGATGTCAGGAAGTTCGCCGTCCCGGTGTAGACGGCTTTGACTGTATATGTCCCAACGGTTATCCCGGCTGGCAGAGTGTAGTTCGCCGTTGCTGTCCCACCTGACACGCTGGTCGTGACCGCGGAACCAATCACCGTCGTGCCCTGGAGAATGGTGAAGGTGACTGTGCCCTCGCTCACGGTCCCGCTTGTGCTTGTCACTGTCGCACTCAGGGCGATCACCTGGCTGCTGGATGACAATGAGGCCGATGCCGCGGTGGCGGTGGTGGTTGTTACGGCAGGAGCTGGCGTCACAGTGAGGGTATGGGTGACATCTGTGGCTGCGCTGAAGTCTGTCGTCCCACTGAATACCGCCTGGATGGTGTACCCACCAACCGCCGACCCGCCAGGCAATGTGTAGCTACCGGCTGCAACCCCACCAGAGACACTGACCACAACCGGCGACCCGATCAGAGTTGTTCCATTCAGAATGGTAAAGGTGACTGTCCCTTCGCTCACGGTCCCGCCTGTGCTCGTCACCGTCGCGCTGACTGCAATGGTCTGGCCGATCGGACTTGCAGTGGCGGTCTCATTCGCGGCGGTGGTGGTGGTGGGTGCCGGGCTCAGAGTGAGGGTGTGGCCGGAATCAGTCGATGTGCCGAAGTTCGTCGTTCCATTGAAGACCGCCTGGATCGTGTAGGTTCCGGCGCCCGTACCGGCGGGCAACATGTAACTGGATGTTGCGGCCCCGGCCGAGACTGTGGCTGTCACCGGGGTTCCGATCACTGTACCAGCCTGAAGAATCGTGAATGTCATTGTTCCCGAGGTCACTGTCCCACCGGGGCTCGTGATCGCTGCACTCAGGCCAATTGACTGGCTCGAAGTGCTGTATGTGGCTGTCGTGCTTGAGGCGGTGACGCTCGTTGTCGCCGCTCCGACGATCAAGGAGTGAGTGGCATCGCTGGAGGTGAGGAAATCCGCGGTGCCAGCGTACACCGCCTGGATTGTGTAGGTTCCAACCGCTGTGCCGGCTGGCAAGGTGTAGCTTGCACTCGCTGTTCCGGCGGAGACGCTGGCTGTGATCGGTGTACCGACGACTGTGGTCCCCTGGAGGACAGTGAACGTGACCGTCCCCTCACTGACGGTCGTACCCGAGCTACTCACGGCCGCACTCAGGTTGATCGACTGGCTACTGGAGGACAACGTGGTCGCAACCGGCGCAGCGACCGTCGTGGTCGCGGCGGCTGGAGCGGTCACGGTGAGGGAGTGGGCAGTATCTGTGGCTGCGAGGAAGTTGGTTGTCCCACTGTATACCGCCTGGATGGTGTAGCCCCCAACCGCGGTTGCACCAGGCAGGGTGTAACTGGTCGTTGCCGCTCCAGCCGTCACGTTGGCAGTGACCGGGGAACCGACCATCGTGGTTCCCTTGAGGATGGTGAAGGTCACCATCCCTTCGTCCACGATGCCCCCGGAGCTTGTCACCATCGCGGTGAGAGTGACCGGTTGTGCGGTCGAGCTCACTGTGGCCGTGGTGTTCACGGCCGCGGCGGTGGAAGACACAGCGTTGATGCTGAGCGTGTGAGTGGCGTCCGGCGATGCGGAGAAATCTCCGGTTGACTGGAAGGCGGCATTGAGGGTGTACGTACCGGTTGGCGTATTCGCCGGGAGGGTGTAGTTGGTCGTTGCGACTCCGCCCGACACGCTGGCCGTGACGGCCGTTCCGATGACCAAGGTGCCTTCCAGGACTTTAAAGGTCACCGTACCCTCATTCACCGCGCCGCCAGGGCTCGTCACCGTGGCGCTGACCGTCACCTGTTGTCCGGGAACGCTGAAGAGCGTGTTGGCATTCGAACCCGTGGTAGTCGTGGCCGCTGCTGTGAGGTTCAAGATGTGGGTGGCATCCGTTGACCCGCCGTAATTCCCGGTCCCGTTGTACACTGCCTGGATCGTGTAACCCCCCGCCGCTGTCTCGCCGGGCAAAAGGTAGTTGGCTGACACCGAGCCCTCGGAGACGTTGGCGGTGACTGGTTCGCCGATCGGCGTTGATCCCTGGAGGATCGTGAAGGTGACCGTACCCTCACTGACTGTCCCACCCGTACTGGTTACAGTCGCACTGAGTGAGATCATCTGGTTAGTTGTGCTGAACGTCGCTGTCGCGTTCGTGGCTGTGATGGTTGCGGCCGCAGCACTCACAATCAGAGAATGGGAGGAGTCCGACGACGTGCCAAAATCGTTGCTTCCACTGTAGACTGCCTGGATGGTGTAGGAACCCGTGAGTGTCCCCGACGGAAGGGTGTAGGAGACTGTCGCCACACCAGCGGAGACGCTGGCCTGGACCGGGTTTCCAACCGGCGTCGACCCATTGAGAACGGTCACTGTCACCGTCCCCTCGTTCACGACCCCAGCCGGGCTTGTCACCTTCGTAGTCAGGGTCACCGACTGGCTACCCCCCGAGGCGATCGTAGTCGCGTTGGAGGCAACTGTCGTGGACGCCGCCGCAGCGACCACAAGACTGTGGGTCGAATCCGTCGACCCACCAAAGTTCGTCGACCCGGAGAACGCGGCCTGAATCGTGTACGTTCCGGCCACCGTCCCGCCAGGCAGAGCATAGTTGGCCTGTGCCGCGCCACCCGACACACTGGTTGTGACCGGGTTGCCGATCGGATTCGCACCCTGGAATACGGTGAAGGTGATCGTTCCTTCGTTCACCGTCCCCGCCGGGCTGATGACCGTGGCACTCAGTGCGACCGATTGAGCGGTTGTGCTGAAGGTGGTCGAAGTCGTGGCTGCGGTGGTCGTGGTATCGGCGGCAACAACGGTCAAATTGTGGCTGGCGTCCGACGACACCCCGTAGTTCGCGGTACCATTATACACAGCCTTGATCTCGTACCCAGCAACTGCCGTTCCGGCGGAGAGAGTGTAATTACCCGTCGCGGTGCCTCCCACCACACCTGCTGTGACCGATTGACCGACCTCGACCGATCCGTTGTAGACCGTGAATGTGACGGTCCCCTCGCTCACCGTCCCACCTGGGCTCGTTAGCGTAGCGATCAGTGGTATTGTCTGATCGAATGTGCTGAAAGTGGCGGTCGTCGCGGTGGCGACCGTGGTGGTGGTCGCGGTTCCGAGGATCAGGGTGTGGGTGGCATCCGTGGACCCCAGGAAATTTCCAATCACGTTGTCCGTGTACACGGCCCGGATGGTGAAGGTCCCGATCGCGGTGCCGCTCGGAATCGAATACGTGACGGTCGCTGCACCGCCCGAAACGTTCCCCACAGTGGGATTCCCGATCGGGGTGGTTCCGTTCAGGATAGTGAACGTCACCGAGCCTTCGTTCACTGTCCCGGCGGGGCTTGTCACGAGTGCCGTGAGAGGAACGGATTCGCCCGCAGCGTTGTAAGAGCCTGTGGCATTCACGCCCGCAACGGTAGCGGCCGCCTGGCTAACCGTCAGGGTGTGGGCGGTGTCCGTGGATGTCAGGTAATTTGCGGTTCCATTGTACACAGCCAGGATCGTGTACGTCCCGGCTGCCGTCCCGGTCGGCAGCGAGTAGGCGACTGTCGCCATTCCTGCAGTCACAGGCACCTGAGCCGCGGAGCCGATGACCATCGTCCCCTGAAGGACGGTGAACGTCACCATCCCCTCACTAATCGTCCCTCCTGGGCTCGTGACCGCCGCAGTCAGAGTGACTGATTGACCGGTCGTGCTGAACGTGGTGGTGGCGTTGGTAACAGTCGTTGTGGACGCAGCGGCAACCACCGTCAGGGTGTGGGTGGAATCGGAGGAGCCTGCGAAGTTTGTACTACCGTTATACACGCTCTTGATCGTGTAGACCGCGGCGGGTGTCGCTCCCTGAAGCACATAATTTCCAGTCGCGACACCATTGACCACGCTGACTATGATTGGGCTGCCAATCGTATTCGTGCCTTGGAGCACGGTGAATATGACTGTCCCCGTATTGATCGTCCCAGATGAACTCGTGACCGAGGAGGTGAGTGAGACAGTTTGTGCGTTCGCACCGAACGTCGCGGTGGCGTTACTGGCGGTGGTGGTCGTGGTGGCCGTGGTGACGACGAGTTGATGACTGGTATCTGTCGCTCCGAAGATATTCCCCGTTCCGCTATAGACGGCATCGATCGTGTAGTTGGCTACACCCGCGCCGGCGGGAAGGATATAGTTCGCTGAGGCCACCCCATCTGCCACGTTCACCGAAACTGGGTTGCCAATCACTGTTGTTCCATTCAAGATTGTGAAGGATTCACTGCCCGCGTTCACCGTCCCTGATCCACTACTGATGGTCGCGGTCAGGGGGATCGTTTGATTTGTCGTGAGGCTAAACGTGGCTGTCGCCGTCGCCGCGGTAGTGGATGCGGTCGCAGGGTTGACAACCAGGAAGTGAGTTGAGTCGCTTCCCCCGGCGAAGTTGGAAGTGCCGCCGTAGACAGCTTGAATCACGTACTGTCCAGCTGCGGTGCCTGCAGGGAGCTGGAAGTTGGCGGTAGCGGAGCCCGCGCTGACTGGGGCGGACACCGGCGTGCCGATCACGTTCGATCCGTTCAGGATCGTGAAGGTCTCGGTCCCCTCGTTGACAGGATCCGATGAACTTGTGACCGTGGCTTGGAGGACAACCGTCTGGGCGGAAACGCTATATGTGGCTGATGCTCCAACCGCGAGCGTGGTGCCGACCGCACCGATGAATGGTGTGTAGACGATCGTCGGGCGGGTCGCATCGGTGGTGTGGTCCAGGATCTTGGTCGCGATCGTTGTGGGGCTGGTAGTGCCCCAATAGTTATCCTCGAAATTGATCGCCGCGGTAGGTGTGCCAGTGGCAACGATGCCACTAGCGATCACACCAGTGAAGTTGTTGTTGGAGATCGTAACGATTGCTCCGCTGTTGACGGGAATCGATCCAGTATAAATCACAGTATTTAAGGTGTCAATTGATCCAGAAGTCAGCGTGAGATTCGTGAGTGAACAGTTGCCATTCGCTATTGAGAGAATGCCACCAGAATTAACAATAATCTGAGTGATTCCGTTATAAGCGACCGTGGAATTGAAGGAAGTGCCATTGGCGCTCAGGATCCCCCCGCTGCCGACTCCACTACTACCGACGACAATCTGAGTAATCGTGTTAGCGTAGGTACTGGCGTTTAGGGTGACGGTATCGCCAGCGGCAAACGTGAGAGTGCCGTTATCAGTCAGGGTTTGAGTGACACCATCAGCGGGAGGCCCGATCAGCACCGGGACGTTTGCACCCACGGCCACCGTGGCACCCTGATTGATGGTGAAATTCCCCGGGAACACATAGAGAAGGTTAGTTGTATTCTGCGTACCGATAGAGTTGAGCGCGACGTTCTGTCCGCTTGTGAGTGTACCCGGTTGGATGTAGATGTCTTGAAATTGCTGATTATTGTTAGCTGTACCCGAGAGGTATTGGATCTCGGTAGCGGGGATATACAGAGGCAGGTTGAAAGCGTTGCCGACCAGATCTCCGGCATTGAGGATGGCACCAATATTCAGGTTCAACTGACCGACTGCGAAAGTGCTACTGCTCGCTTCGAGGTGGCCGCCGGAGTTCACAATGATCTGAGTGGCTCCGGAATAAGCGACGACGGAGTTGAAGGTCGTGCTGTTGGCGGTTATGAGGCCGCCACTACCGACGACAATCTGAGTAATCGTGTTAGCGTAGGTACTGGCGTTTAGGGTGACGGTATCGCCAGCGGCAAACGTGAGAGTGCCTTTATCAGTCAGGGTTTGAGTGACACCATCAGCGGGAGGCCCGATCAGCACCGGGACGTTTGCACCCACGGCCACCGT
>PLDW01000236.1 GCA_003136315.1 Gemmataceae bacterium
ACATTTTCCGCGTTGCCCCGCTTCATAAACACTTGAACGCTCTGCCAACTCTATTATGTGACACTTTCTGCGCTGCCCCGCTTTGGCTGTTTCACACGATTCTCGGGGATGTTCCAAATGTTACGAGTTCCAGGGGTCTTGGGTGGGAATCGCCATCAATCCCTCCTGTTTTCAGTCAAGGAAGCGGCTTCCGAGCATTCTGTCAGGGAGATGGCGGAAAATGACTGACCACGCTTGTGGGTGCCACGGGCGGCTGGTCCGCCCGTGTGACGCCTTCACCGGCAGACCAGCCGCCCGTGGCACCCGATCCCGCTGGTCGATCTTCTCCCCCCGCCTGCCTGACACCGTTTGGGCCTGTGACCCTGCGGCCAGATGCCCAATCCCGAGTTGCTGCGGGATGTCATCAGGAAAGAGCATTCAGGTAATCGTATTGGGGGAGGTTGCCTGCCAGGGAAGGAATCAGCACAAGAGTTCGCAATCACGAGGTGTTTTCTGCCTGAGGCACGCGATCCGATTGTTCGGCTTGAAAGGCCGATTCCTCAAGCCCAGGCCGTCGGCTGTGGCAGCGATGGAAGGAGAGGGGACTGTGGTGCCTGCGAACGAAGGATGCCTCACCGGTTCTGAGTTTCGCGGCAGCGGTGGGCTCCAATCGGACGATAATCTCTCATTGATGCAGTCTCGCGAACCGGGATACGGATAAGGGGCTGGACCATGCCGTCGCAGTCGTTAGCGGGCTGGCGGACTACCCGGACCCCGGCCCTCCAGGAGATCGACACCCAGTGTGCCGGATCGTTGGCCGTGACTCCGCCGAACCCCCGGCTCGCCGAGGAGAATATCCGCGGGTACGTTGTGCTGCTCAGCGCCCACTTCCAGGGGTTTTGCAGGGATTTGCACATGGAAGCTGCCCAGGTCATCGCCTCGAAGGTCCGGGGCACGCTCCAACTGCTGATCCAGGCCCAGCTTACCGCCTCGCTCGCTCTCGATCGCGGCAACCCCAACCTGTCCAACTTGAAGAAGGACTTCGACCGATTCGGCTTCACACTCGATCTGCCCAATGCTGACACCGCGAACCCGGCGCGGTTGCAAGACCTCTCCCAATTGAACGAGTGGCGGAACATCGCAGCCCACCACGGGGTCGTCCCACCCGGCGGCCTGCCGACCCTGACCGACCTCCAGAGATGGCGGAATTCCTGCGACGGGCTGGCGACTTCGCTTGACCGGATCATGTACAATCAATTACGCAGGCTGCTACGGCGGGCGCCGTGGCCACCTTGACGGTGAGGACGAAGACATGCCCGACCAGAAGAAGGTCGCCACCAACTTCAAATTCAACCTCGGGGACCGGGTCATGATCCGGAACTCGGCGGGAATGAAGGGTCCAATCGTCGAATTGCGCGGCCCCCTCGGGCCTGGCGGAGCGCAGATCTACCGAGTCCAGTTCCGCCGGAAGCCGAGAGGCTACATCGAGGTCCGCGAGGACCAACTCGAAATCATTCCGCCAGTAACGGATTCGAGCGAGGAACAGGGGCCAGGTTAGGCCTCTTGGCTGCAATTGTTCGGTCAACTTCACCCGATATAGATGCGGCCGTAATTGCCGAACATCGCAGCGAAGTTTGTCTGCAACTGAGGGTCAGACCCCAGCTCAGCTTGGTAGGTGGTCACGGCCCGCTCGAACTCCCTGTGCAATACCCGCAAATCTACGTTGTACTGCTCTGGTGGCGTGTGCGACACGAGTGCCCCAGAGCCGTGCCCTGTGAGAAAGAAGCGGTAGATTTTGCCGCCCCCTTTTGAGTACAAGCCGAACGAGTGCAGGAGCGAGTTCCGTAGCTGGTAGATCACGTCACGGTCACCCGGGGAAATGCCGGTGAAGAACCGTTCCAGGAAGTTGCAGAATCGTTCACCGACCTTGCCCTTGTCATCTGACCCCGCGAGGAACTTGGCGAGGAGATCGATCCCAGCCAGCATCGTCATCGCGCCCGGCCACTCTGCTCGGTAGCCAACCGGCTGACCAGTGGTTGGGTGGATGCCCATGCAGAGGTCGATGTCGCGCCTCAGAAGGTAGAGGACACCGAACCAGTTTCGGGTGCCGATCTCGACGCGGGGAGGCCAGAAGAACAGATCTGCATCCGCGCTGAACATCCGGTTACCCTCTATCGGTTAATGACCAAGCTCAGCAGCGGCGGGGCACCGCAGAGCTTGAAATTCCAGAAACGATTCAGGCCCCGCCGTCTGCTGCATCGCCTGGGTTGGCGTGAAACCCCGCTACAGGAGCAACGAACTCGATGCACTCGGGAGGCACCGGATCGAAACACACGACGTACCCCACCTCGTCGAGTAGTGACTGGAAAAGCATGGGATCAGGAACGTCTATACCTCGGAGAGCCAAGCCGATCGTCTCCTGCGTGCGATCTAGGTCGAATGTCCGCTCCGCGATGACCCTGGCCGGCACTCGTAGGATAACACGGTCCCCAACCCCACCCCCCATCCCGTCATCAAACATTTGGAAGACGCGGTGTAACTGGGGGCGAGTGACAAAGCAGTTGAAGCCCCGGCCGGCGAATGCACCGATAGAGTACAACCCACCATTGATACGGTGCGACTCGGCGGGATCGAAGCCGCGAATCCGCACGTGTTCCCATCGTTCTGCCAGAGTGACGTGGTACAGTTCCCCGAGCGAAGCCAGTATCGACCGCAGTTCCTCCACATCGCGTCTCCTGTTCACCTTCCTGAGCATCCGCCGGAAGCAACAGAACATCTGATCCCCCTCCACCGCCGATCGCCAAAGCTCAGCAGGTGCGGCCTTCTGAGCCGAGAACCCACGAAACCAATAATAAGACAGCCTACTACGGCGATTGGTTCGGAAAGCCAGCCTTGGATGCACGGGGTCGGATTACCGACCCCGGCCACGGCTACCTGGCCCCCTGCGGTTCCGATTCGACCAGCACGGCCACGCCAGCCTGCCCTGATACGAGGGCTCGCATCAAATCACCTCATACCCCCACCTGCGATTTGGCGATGGCCTTGGGATCTGGGCGACTCACCATCCCGCGACCGGGACTCTCGGCCGCGTAGGTGCATCCTACCCGGGGATGTCACCCGGCGGAAGCACGGCGAGGCTCGAATTTCCTCCTTCTCGCTTGCATTCGGGGAACTGTTCCGATTCAATACCACTCTCTGCCCGATGTCCCCTCCCACCACCACAGGTCTCACCGGAGGCCGTCCGTTGGCCCGGCTCCATCCGTTTGCTGCCGCACTCACTCTGATCACCCTGACGCCTGTGGTTGCCTCTGCTGCGCCACCAGACGGAGCGGCGTTCTTCGAGAAGAACGTCCGGCCGATGTTCGCGGCCCGGTGTGTCTCGTGCCACGGACCCGACAAGCAAAAGGGCGGGCTCCGGCTCGATTCCCGCGCTGCCTTGCTCGCTGGCGGCGACCGCGGACCCGCGGTTGTCGAGGGGAAGCCGGACGACAGCCTTCTCGTCCGCGCGCTCGGGCACGCCGACGAACTCAAGATGCCCCCCAAGGCCAAGCTGCCCGCCGCCGAGATTGCCGCGGTTACGGAGTGGGTCCGGCTCGGCGCTCCGTGGCCCAATGCCGTCGCGGCCCCGATCCCACCCGCCGCAAGTGGAAGTCGCCCGTTTACACCGGATGAAAAAGCATTCTGGGCATTCCAGCCATTGCGACGACCCACCGTTCCCGAAACTCGAAACACCAAACACGAAACACCAAACACCAAACACGAAACACCAAACCCAATTGACCACTTTCTTCAGGCAAAACGGGAGGCCGCCGGGTTGCAGCCCGCTCCCGAAGCCGACCGCCTCACTCTCATTCGTCGGCTGACGTTCGACCTAACTGGTCTGCCCCCGACGGCAGACGAAATCGCTGCGTTTCAGGCGGACGACTCGCCCCGGGCGTACGAGGCGGTTGTCGAGCGGTTGCTCGCCTCCCCGGCGTATGGTGAGAAGTGGGGCCGGCGGTGGCTCGATGTCGCCCGGTATGCCGACTCGAACGGGATGGATGAGAACCTCGCCTACGTCAATGCCTGGCGTTATCGCGACTGGGTCATCAAAAGCTTCAACACGGATAAGCCCTACGATGCGTTTGTCCGGGAGCAACTCGCAGGCGACCTCATCCCCGGTGGGACCGAGGCCGAACGAGCCGACCGCCTGACCGCAACCGGGCTCCTCGTGATCGGGCCGAAGATGCTTGCCGAGGACGACCCGGTCAAGATGCGCATGGACATTATTGATGAGCAACTCGATACGATCGGTCAAGCGTTCATGGGGCTCACGCTCGGTTGTGCTCGCTGCCACGATCACAAGTTCGATCCCATCACTTCAGCCGATTACTACGGGCTCGCCGGGTTCCTGTACTCGACGAAATCGATGCGGAATCACAAGGTCGTGGCCGCGTGGAACGAGCGGCCGATTTCGCCGCCGAACGTGGTGGCTGCGGTCGCCGAACACGACAAGGAGATTGCCGCCGCCCGCAAGGAGTTGGCGAATGTCGAAAAACCTGCCACCGCAGCCATTGCCGGAGTCGCTGCCCGTGTCTCGCTTGTCGTGCGGCTCCGCGCTGAGATCGCTAAGAAGGAGAAGGTCCGACCCGCGATTGACGAAGTGATGGCGGTCGAGGATGCCAAAGGCGAGAACCTTCACATCCACCTTCGGGGGAATCACCTCACGCTCGGGGCGGAAGCTCCGCGTCGATTCCTCCGTATCCTGGCCGGTGACACCCCCTTGTCCCTCGGAACCGACCGGAGCGGTCGACGCGAATTCGCCGACTGGCTGACCCGGCCCGAGCACCCGCTCACCGCCCGGGTGATGGTGAACCGCATCTGGGCGGGCCACTTCGGAGCCGGGCTCGTCCGCACAACGGATAACTTCGGCCGTCTGGGAGAGCGGCCAACGCACCCTGAACTGCTCGACTGGCTTGCGGCCGAGTTCGTCTCGTCGGGGTGGTCCATCAAGCACATGCACCGATTGATCGTGGGTTCCGCAGCGTACCGGATGAGCAACCACACCGATCCGGCCACGCTTCAGAAAGATCCGGACAACCGCCTCCTGTCGCACTTCAGCCGTCGCCGACTGGATGCCGAGGAGGTTCGCGACGGAATGCTGGCTGTCTCCGGCCTGCTCGACCGCAAGATGGGCGGATCGCTGCTCACTGCGAAGCCCCGGCAGTACGTGACCGGGACCGATAGCCGGAATTACGACGGTTACGCACACCCACGACGGTCCGTCTATCTGCCAGTCGTCCGGAGTGCCATCTACAACGTGTTCCAGACGCTCGATTTCCCCGATCCGTCCGTACCCAATGGCAATCGGTCGACGACAATCGTCCCGACGCAGGCGCTCTTGATGCTCAACAGCCCCCTGGCCGATCAGGCCACCGCAGCGTTCGCGAAGACACTCCTCGCCAGTGCCCGGGGTGATGATGAACGCATTAGCGCTGCCTACCGCCGGGCATTCGGCCGGACTCCGACCAGCCAGGAGGTCGAGAGGGTCACAACGTACTTGCGGGAATCGATTGCGTCGGCCGATCCGATGCTGTCGCCAGACGAGAAGCGGAACCGAGCCTGGCGGGGGCTCTGTCGGGTTCTTCTGGCATCCAACGAATTCGTGTTCGTCGAGTGAGGGCAGGGCATGAGGAACGGACCTGCGCGGCTCAGCCGTCGCGAGCTGCTGACAACCACCGCACTGGGCTTCGGTGGGCTCGCCCTGACGGATTTGCTGGCAGCCGCCGAGACGGCCCCAGCGCCCCGCCCGGCCGGTCCGCCCGACCCCCTGCGCCCGCGGCCTCCGCACTTCCCTGCCAGGGCGAAGCGGGTCATCTTCCTGTTCATGCACGGTGGGCCATCGCAGGTCGACACGTTCGACTACAAGCCCAAACTCACGGCCGACGATAATAAGCCGCTCCCCTTCCCGAAGCCGCGGGTCGTCTCCAGCCCAACCGGGAACTTGCTCCGATCGCCATTCGCGTTCAAGCAGTACGGCAAAAGTGGAGCGTGGGTCTCGGAGATCTTCCCGCACATCGCGGGTTGCGTCGACGATCTCTGCTTCATCAAATCGATGCACGGCTCCAATTCGCGGCATGGCGGGGCCTTGCTCGAACTGCATACCGGCTCGGATACGTTTGTGCGCCCGTGCATGGGGTCGTGGGTCACCTACGGCCTGGGCACCGAGAACCGCGATCTCCCCGGTTTCGTCACCATCTGCCCGACACTCAGTCACGGTGGTGTGAACAACTACTCGTCCGCGTTCCTGCCTGCGGTGTACCAGGCCACACCACTGGGTAACGCTGGCACACCCGCGAGTCAGGTGACCGTGCCGTTTGTGAAAGGAACCACGCCGCGCTCTCAGCAGAGGTTGGAACTCAACCTGCTCGCTGACCTGGACCACGCGCGATCGGCCGAGGTGGGAGCGGATGCGGCGACGGAGGGGCGTATCCGATCGTTCGAGATGGCGTTTCGGATGCAGTCGGCCGCACCGGCGGTGCAGGATCTGTCGAAGGAGACGGAGGAGACGAAGCGACTGTATGGGCTCGGCGACCCTGCGACCGAGAATTTCGGCCGACAGTGTTTGATGGCCCGGCGGTTCGCGGAGGCCGGGGTGCGGTTCGTGCAATGTTCGCACAGCTACAAATGGGATCAGCACGAGAACTTGAAAAAGGACCACTCAACCAACGCTCGCGAGGTCGATAAGCCGATCGCCGGACTCCTCACGGATCTCAAACGCCGCGGGCTTCTGGAAGACACGCTCGTGCTCTGGGGCGGGGAATTCGGCCGCACTCCGGTCGCCGAGGGCAGGGACGGCCGTGACCACAACCCCCATGCGTTCACGGTTTTCCTGGCTGGCGGTGGGGTGAAGCCGGGGATCACCCACGGCTCGACCGACGATTACGGCTACTTCGCGACGGAGAACAAGGTCCACATCCACGACCTGCACGCCACGATGCTCCACCTCCTCGGCCTCGACCACACCCGCCTGACCTACCGACACGCAGGACGCGACTTCCGCCTCACCGATGTCCACGGTGAGGTTGTTCGGGCGGTTCTGAGCTGACGGGCGACAGGAACCGGCAGAGGCTGTCGCATCTCCAGGAAGACACTTAGACATACAAATGGGAGGGCGAGGCTCCNNGCCCTCCCGTTAGACCGATGCCTACTCCGGGAATGACACAGCCTCTGCGGGTTCCTGGATGAGACGAATCTGCTGTCCCCACTGCCCGAGACCTGGGTGAGACGCAGAAGCCCTCAGAGCTCTCGCAAATCAGGTGACAAAGTCGGGAGAACCCGATAAGACTTCTCCAGAACTATGGGGCATTCGGCCCGTGGCTTTGGTTCTTCGTTTGTCTGACTCACCAGGTGGTACAGGGTTCAACTCCTGTGTCACACAAACGCCAGGCCGAAAATCACGTCGGACAATCGCTCCACGGAGATACTGGGATTTCTCCGCCCTCGTCTTATCTTCCCCCAGCAGGCGATAACGCGATGAATACGAAATGCCCACAATGCGACACATCTTACAACGTCCCCACGGCCAACATCGGCCGTAAGGTCAAGTGTAAGAGTTGCTCGGCCGCACTGATCATGACCGAGGAAGGCCTGGAACTCCAGGGGGCACCTGCGCCCCCACCCCCACCCCCACCCCCACCTCCACGGGTCGAACCGCCCCCCGCCTTCGAGTTCGACGCCGAACAGGACGATCCCGGTCGTGAAGAGGAGAAGCCCCGTCGGTCGGGAAAAGCGAAGGGGTCACGACGCGAGGTTGTGGAAGAAGAGATCTACGATGACGACGGGCCGTCCGGTGTGCCAGTGCGAAAAGCCAAGGGGCCAAGCAACTTCGGGGAATACCTGAAGTTCCGCAAAATGATCGTACCGGTCAAAATTCAGACCATATTCTGGCTGATTGTCGGAATCATGGTTATTGTCGCACTCGGTTTGTCTGTCCCCAGCATGATGACGGGAAGCACGACGGCCATCCTGATCGCTCTCGTTGGACTGATTATCATCGTTCCATTTGGAATCTTGATGGTCCGGATTTATTGCGAACTCCTCATCATCGTGTTCCGGATGTACGATGCGCTGGTCGACATCAAAACTCTCCTTGAGAAGCAATCTGGCGGCGACAAGGAAACCGTCTCCGAAGCGTTAAACCCTTGAGGTGACCAATCTCGCCTTCGGCGGGAGGAAAGTCGTCAAGTTTGGTCTTTCGTCAGACTTCCTGACGGTACTTGCGTGGCTTTCTTCGCCGTGAGCTTGAGCACCGACAAGGCCAGTGAAGGCGATCGATGCCTGGACCATTCGATGACACCCTCAAGCACCTGACGGAGTTGTCTCCCGAGGATTGGGTGGTCCAGGGTGGTTGGACAGCCGCACCGGCCACCCTGATCGATGCGGACATTGCCACCATTTCCGGCGCAGCCGACGAGGCCATCCGTGTCGCTGGCCCAACCGACTGGCTCCTGGCAGTCGATTTTCATGCTGGCCACGATACAGTCGCGAAACTTCCCGACCTCCTGCTGTACAATAGCGCATTATTCAAGCGCCACCGCCTGCCGGTACGTAGCCTGTTGGTACTCCTTCACCAAGGTGCCGATTCGCCGCAGTTGACCGGGTTGTACGAACGCGGATTTCCCGGTGAACCGTTCGACGTGGCCTTCCGTTACCAAACGGTGCGCGTGTGGCAGGTTTCAGCAGAGAAGTGGCTCTCGGGCGGGTTGGGTCTGTTGCCGCTCGCGCCGCTGGGCGATGTGCAGCCAGTGGACCTACCCGCAGTCATTGCGCGGATGAAACAACGGCTTGCCCAGACCGTGCCGCCCAGCCAGGCGGGAGTGTTTTGGTCGGCGACGTTCATTTTGATGGGCCTGCGTTATGAGCAGGCACTGATTAAGAGGCTTCTGCAAGAGGTCGGCAATATGAAAGAATCTGTGACATACCGGGCCATCCTCGAAGAGGGCGAAGCAAGAGGCGAAGCAAGGGGCGAAGCAAAGGGCGAAGCAAAGGAAGCCCGAAAAATCCTCCTCTTGTTCGGACGCGACAAATTTGGGGAGCCTTCTGCGGACGTGCCCGCGACCTTGGACGCCATCACCGATGTGGATCGGCTTAATGATCTGCTCCTGCGGCTAAAGCATGCCGCGAGTTGGCAGGAACTGCTGGGACTGCCTCGTCCCCGGCGACGCTCACCACGGAAGAAACCGTCTTCCTGACCGGTTCCGTGACTCAGGGGAGAGATTCGGCCATGATGGAATCCGTGACCTACCGGGCCATCTTCGAAGAAGGATGGGCCGAAGGCTGGGCGAGAGGCGAACGGAAAGCAGCCCGAAAAATCCTCCTCTTGCTCGGGCGCGACCAGTTGGGAGAGCCTTCCGCTGGAGTGCAGGCAACCTTGGACGCCATCGCCGATGTAGATCAGCTTGAACATTTGATCGTACAATTGAAGCATGCCACTCGCTGGGAGGAACTGCTGGGGATGTCGTAGGATAGACGATGTCGCAACTCCCGGCTGAAGTGCGGACACCGACGCCAAGGTCTCGCCCCGGCTTCGTTCATCGTGTAGAATCAACCATCCCCCCTGATTCCGGCCCGGACGGCACACGCCACCCGCTCGCCTGCGAGACTCAACAGGAACTCTCCAATGGACGACTCGACGCGCCGCCGGCTACCGCCGTTGCGGTCCCTCCCTCTTGTCGCTGGGGTGGGACTCCTGGTATGGACGGGCGTCGGATCCGGGACGGCCCAGAAGCCGCAATCCGACCTCACTGCTGAGTACGCCGCCACCGCCAAGCCGATCGTCCAGAAATACTGCCTTGGATGCCACTCGACCAAGGCCAAGAAGGGGAGCCTCGACCTGGAGCGGTTCGGGACGCCCGACGACATCCGCAAAGACCTCAAGCCGTGGCAGGCGTTGATCGAACTGATCGAGGCGGGTGAGATGCCGCCCAAGGAGAAGCCGCAGCCATCCGCCGACGAGAAGAAACAACTGCTCGCCTGGGTCCGCGGGTTCCTCGATGCCGAAGCACACGCTCGGGCCGGTGACCCCGGGCACGTCCCGCTCCGTCGCCTGAGTAATGCCGAATACGACTACACGGTCCGCGACCTCACTGGCGTCGACCTCCGCCCCACCCGGGAATTCCCGGCCGACGGGGCCGCGGGGGAGGGGTTCACCAACGCTGCCGAGGCCCTCACCGACATCTCTCCCGCACTGTTCACCAAATATCTGAATGCCGCGAAGGATATCGCTGACCATGCTGTCCTGTTGCCGGACGGGTTCCGCTTCTCGCCCACCAAAACCCGCCGCGACTGGACCGATGAGAGCCTCGCCCGGCTCCGCGCGTTCTATTCCGCGTACACCTCCGATGGCCGGTTACCCCTCACCCCGTACCTGGCGGCCACGATCCGACACCGCGACGCTCTGCTCGCTGGCAAAACGACCCTCGACGATGTGGCAACCCGGGAGAAACTGAACCGAAAGTACCTTGGCGTGTTGTGGGATTCCTTGACGGACAAGGCTCCGTCGTACCCCCTGGACACGATCCGTGCCCGCTGGCGACAGGCGACGGAAAAGGACGTATCGGCAGTCGCGGCGGAAATCGCCGGGTGGCAGGCGGTGGTGTGGGCGTTCGTCCCGGTCGGCAGTTACCGCTATGGTGCCACGATCCGGCAAGTTCCCAATGACCCACCGTCTTCTTTCACCCAACCGCTGAGACTGGTTGTCAAACCGGCACCGGGTCAGAGCGATGTGGTGCTGTACCTCGTCACCCGCGACACCCTGCCCGGCGGCAAAGGCGGCCATGTGGTCTGGCACCGCCCCCGCTTCGAGGCTGCGGGCAAACCACCCCTGTTGCTCCGCGATTACGCGCAGTTCGGTCCGGCCTACGAGATCGATTACCCTTCGGTGTTCGTCGACTCATCAAAATATCTCGCGGCGGTGGTTGAGGCAGCCAACGACTGGAAACTGACCGCCAAAGACCTCGCCAAAAAGCACGGACTGGATGAAGCGTTCCTGAAGAAGTGGACCGAAGTGCTGGCCCTCGAATCGCTGACGAAGAAGGCCGACTCCGAGACGATTGGGCGAGTGGTGCCAGCGGTCGCGCTCGATCTTTTGGCCGAAAAGAACCCACCGAACGCCCAGAAGCCCGCGATCAAGGGCTGGCACAAGAAGGGCACCGACCTGCCCGTGCTGGTGACGAATGCTTCGGGGACGCTCGAACAGATTCCGGGTCGAGTGTCGCCGCATGGTGTTGCCGTTCACCCAATGCCGCAGGAGTTTGTAGCGGTTGTGTGGAAAAGCCCGGTTGCAGGAAGTGTCCGCGTTGAGTCTCGCATCGCCCACGCGCATCCGGCTTGCGGGAATGGCGTGGCGTGGTGGCTCGAACACCGCCGGGGAGACCGGGCCACCGTCTTTGCTGAGGGAGCCGTCGACCTGGGCGGGGAAGCCAGGCCGCAGCCGAAATTGCTCAAGGTCGAGAAAGGGGACGCGGTCATTCTGGCCGTGGACGCGAAGAACGGCGACCACGTCTGCGATCTCACCGAGATCACCCTGACCGTCACCGAGAGCGACAAACCCGGCCGCGTGTGGGATCTGGCCGCGGACATCGCAGATACCGTTCTCGCAGGCAACCCACACGCTGATCAGCACGGCAACAAGGACACCTGGAGCTTCGTGAAAGGGCCAGCCCGGCCGACAGCGAACACGGCTGGTCCGGTTATTCCCCCGGACTCGGTCCTGGGTCGATGGCGCACAGCAGTAGCTGACCCCAAGCGTGCGGGGGAGGCCGCGAAACTCGCCGGGCAGGTCCAGACCCTGCTCGCGGGTCCGCGACCGGCAAAGGAAAAAGACCCCGACCGCATTCTCTACGACCGACTGGTGTCCGGAGAGAGCCCGCTCTTTCGAGGACTGGAGCCGGGGCGACTCGGCAAGCCGCGACCTGGAGCAAAATCATACGGCCTGACACCCGATCGCTTCGGCAAGCGCGCCGACGGCACGCCCGCAGAGGAGGCCAGCCTGGTCGTCGCAGCTAACACAGTGACCGAGGTGCGCCTCCCCGCAGCCCTCTTCCGTGACCGCGAGGTGGTAACGGAAGGGCGACTCGATGGCCCGCCGGGTGACCGCGTCGTGCAGTTCCAGGTGCTGACCGCCCCGCCCGGACCGGACCTCCGCTGGGACGGCAAGAGCCCGGTTGTCGCATCGCTGATCGGGGCGGGTTACCCGAAACTGATCCGGGGGTTCAGGGACTTCCGTCGCTGCTTCCCGCAGGTGATTTGCTTCCCGCGCATCCTCCCCGACGACGAAGTGGTGTGCCTGAAAATGTATCACCGCGAGGACGAACCTCTCGCCGAGCTGTTCCTGGATGACGCCCATAAGGCCCGGCTGGATCGCCTCTGGGAGGAGCACCGATTCATCAGTCGGCAGCCGGTGGCCGAGAACGCCTACTTGCCGCAATTCATCGGGTTCGTCACCCAGGACCAACCAAAGGAATTGCTCGCGTATTTCGAGGGTCAACGGGACGCATTCCGCCAGCGCGCGGAGGAGTTCGAGAAAGAGGAAGAGGCTGCGATTCCGAAGCAACTCGATACGCTCCTCGATTTCGCTGCGCGGGCTTACCGCCGACCGCTGGAAGACAAGGAGAAGGCCGACCTGCTCGCGCTGTACCGCGCGATCCGCACGAAGGGTGCAGCCCACGATGAGGCATTCCGGGGAGTGCTGGCCCGGGTGATGGTGGCACCGGCATTCCTGTTCCGCATCGAGCAAGCCCCAGCGGGGATTGCGCCCGGCCCGGTGACCGACCGGGAACTCGCCATCCGACTGAGTTACTTCCTCTGGTCGTCAGCGCCGGACAACGACCTCCAACGGCTTGCAGCGGCCGGGCAACTCCACGACCCGAAGGTTCTCGCGGCCCAGGCAGGGCGGATGCTCAAGGACGACCGCATCCGGGCGCTGGCGATCGAGTTCGGCACCCAGTGGCTGCATGTCCGCGGGTTCGATGCGTTCAACGAGAAGAACGAAAAGCTCTTCCCGACCTTCGATGCGAATCTCCGACGAGCGATCAACGACGAATCGATCTTGTTCTTCCAGGATCTCTTCCAGGCCGATCGCTCGATCACGCAGATCCTGGATTCCGATGCCACATTCCTCAACGACACGCTGGCGAAACACTACGGCATCCCGGGAGTAACCGGATCGCAGTGGCGGCGAGTGGAGGGGGTGCGGAAATACGGTCGGGGCGGGATACTGGGGCTGGCGAGTGTGCAGGCCAAGCAATCCGGAGCGTCGCGAACGAGCCCGGTCCTCCGTGGGAATTGGGTGGTCGAGACGCTATTGGGGGAAAAACTCCCCCGACCGCCCGCAAACGTGCCCCGGTTGCCAGAAGAGGAAGGCGGCGACGGGCTCACGATCCGGCAGCAGGTCGAGAAGCACGCGAAGGCCCCCGAGTGCGCGGTCTGCCACGTGCGAATCGACCCGTTCGGGTTCGCACTGGAGAAGTACGACCCGATCGGCCGATTGCGGCAAAAGGATCTTGCCGGACTGGCGGTCGACACCCGGGCCAAACTACGAGACGGCAACGAGTTCGACGGGATCGATGGTCTGCGTACCTACCTCCTGACGAAGAAAAAGGATGTGTTCGTCCGCCTGTTCTGTCGGCGACTTCTGGGGTACGCTTTAGGGAGGGCTGTCACGCTCTCGGACACGGCACTGCTCGACGAGATGGTCGCGGAGTTGAACAAGAATGATGGCCGCCTGTCGGCCGCGGTGCAGGCGATCGTCCGGAGCCCGCAGTTCCGGATGATCCGCGGGAGCGAATTCGGGGAGTAGGGGGATAGGAGATCGCTTGGGATGGCCTCCGATGGGGAGTACGCACCACGGAGTATGAGCCGTGCCGCATTCTTTCTCGCAGATTTACCTGCACGTGGTGTTCTCGACGAAGAACCGCACTCCGGATCTCCAAGACCCCACACTGCGGGAAGTTTTGCATGCCTACCTCGCCGGAACGTGCCGTAACCTCGAATCGCCTGCGCTCAGCGTTGGAGGTGTTGAGGACCACATACACCTCCTCTGTCGGTTCGGGAGGACACGCAGCGTCGCCGAGTTGGTGAGAGAATTAAAGCGAGAGTCGTCGAAATGGCTCAAACTGCAATCGCCTGATCTGGCATCGTTTTATTGGCAGAACGGCTATGGTGTGTTCTCAATCAGCCCTGGACACGTGGAGCGGTTGAAAGCCTATATTGCGGGTCAGGAGGAACACCATCGGGCGGAAACGTTCCAGGATGAATTTCGGCGACTGCTGGTGAAATACCAGATTGAATATGATGAGAGGTATGTGTGGGAGTGATTCGCACCTAGATTTTACCCCGGAGGGGTTAGACAGCACAGCCCGGGGTCGCGCTTCGCGCACACCGGGAAAGCGATGATAGGACCATTACCTTGTTGTGGTGATTGATCCGGGATGGTGTCCGCGGGATTAGGTCGCGGTTTGTGGGGTTCCTCTGTCTTCGCAATGCTGGCTGGTCCCCGGGGTGCGCGAAGCGCGACCCCGGGCTATGATGTGCAACCCCTCCGGGGTAAAATCGTGTTATTATCCGACCACATGCTGCCGATCGGAGTCATGCAATGAACAGTCCCGTAACCTACCCCTTCTCTCGTCGCTCCTTCCTCCGTGGGGTTGGGGTCACAATGGCCCTGCCGTGGCTGGAGTCGGTCCCGGTCTGGGGCGACGATCAGCCCAAAAACAGCTCCTCCGAGCCGCCCGTCCGGTTCGCCTGCCTGTTCTCCGGGAACGGCTACCACAGCAAGGAGTGGTGGGCGAAGGGCGAAGGCGCGAAGATGGAACTCGGGAAGGTGCTGGAGCCGCTTCAGCCGTTCCGCGAGAAATTGCTCTTCCTCCGTGGGCTCTACAACCAGGAAGCCCTCATCGGCGGCATTCACAGTTGCCAGACGGGCAACCTGCTCACCGGTGCTCACCTCGCCCCCGCCGGGGAGATCAAATCCGGGGTCAGTTGCGATCAGGTCATTGCCGAGCGGTTGAAGGGCCAGACCAAGGTATCGAGCCTGGTCCTCGGGTGCGAGCCCTCGATCGCTGCGATCCACAAGAACTACTCGATGATCTATAGCTCGCACATCTCTTGGAGTTCCGCGAGTACGCCCACCCCACTCGAACTCTACCCCGCCCTGGCCTTCGATCGGCTGTTCCGCGATGAAGCCGGGAAGGCGGATAAAAGTGTTCTGGATGCGGTGCGGGAAGATGCTGCCGGGTATCGCAATCGGGTCAGCAAGGCCGATCAGCGGCGGCTGGATGAGTATTTGTCGTCTGTCCGCGAGGTGGAACAGCGGATCGACCAGTCCGGCAAGGCTGGACGGCTCCAGGGCTGGCGGCCAACACTCGCCAGGCCCGACATCCCCCGCCCGGCCGACGGCATCCCTCAGGACATCGATCAGCACATGCGGCTCATGTGCGATATCCTCGTCCTCGCTTTCCGGACCGACACCACCCGCGTCTGCACCCTTAAACTGAACAACGACCACTCGTCGCTCCGGTTCCCGCATCTGAAAGTGGATTACATGATCCACCACTTGCTCTCCCACACGGACGGTGCCGACTGGCTAAAAGTGAACCAGTTCTTCACCCAGCAACTCGGTTACATCGCCGGGAAACTGGATGCCGTGCAGGAGGGTGACCGCACCCTGCTCGACAACAGTATGATTCTGTTCTGCTCCAGCATGATGACCGGGAACCACAATAACGATCAGTTGCCGGTGGTGATGGTGGGTCGTGGCGGTGGGCAGATCAAGACAGGCCGGATTCTCGACTACATGGGCAAGCCGAACCGAAAGATGTGCAGTCTGTATCTGTCGCTGATGGACAAGGCCGGGGTGCGACTCGACAGCTTTGGAGATTCCAAGGAGCGGCTGGGAGATATCTGACCGCGTGACTGAAAAAGAAATGGCCCGCAGATGACGCTGATCTGCGAACGCAGATAAAATCCTGATCAAACCGATTTTGGTCTTATCTGGATTTGATCTGCGTCGAAGTCAGCGTCATCTGCGGGCCATTCTGAACGACACCGACACGTTCAAATGTCCGGGCACCAAGCGGGTCAGCAAGGAGTATCGGAAGGGGTTCGACCTGTTCGGTTGAGTCTGAAGGGGATGGAGAATCTCTGACAGGCGGGGTGCAAAGTCCCGCCCGGTAAGCTAGGGTTCGGCAGTATGATCCGACCCTGGCCACCGTTGGAGACACCCATGCCCGTACCCGAGGAAGCCCCTGACCTCCGCACCCGACTCCGGGAGACCTTCGGCCCAATCCTGGCCGGTGTCTTCGGCGGAGGTTTAACCGGGCTTTCAGCCCTCACCCTTGTTGCACCACTTTGCCGGAATGTGGCCGAGAGCTACTCCCACTTTCCAGGACTCGAAGCTCCGTTGATCGCTGTTCGCCTCATCCTCCCACTCTGGATGACCCCTCTGGCGGTGGTCGTCGCCTTTCTCGGACTGCTTGCCGTTGGCCCGCTCGTTGTGAGGCTGGTTCGGCCCCGGGATCGCTGGGCCGACCTCTCGGCTGGCCTGACGGCTGGGCTCGCAGCTGCGGCCACTACCTACACTCTTACGCTCGGCTGGCCAGCGGTACTCGGCACGGTCGTCGTCCCGACTATCGCCGATATGACCTACTTGACCGGATCGGGTGTGACACCTGAGAGCATGGCGGAGCGCTACCCCGACCTGGGGACGGTCGAACCGGAGAAGCGGGGTGGGTATTTGATGGCAAAAGTGATCTCGGATCAGGCCGGGGGTGGTGCGATCGGGGTCTGGATCGGCGTCTTTCTGTCTCTGATGACGGCCGGGACGCTCGGTGTGGGGGGGGCACTGGCCGCGGGCTACCTTCGGCGACGCAACGAGAGCTCTCGCGTGCCCGCGTGGTCCTACCTCGGCCTGACCGTGCCCATTAGTATCACTGTGGTGCAATTTGCCCTCGCGATCATAACCGCGTTCCCCCAGGTTGGGCACGAGAACTTCTTTCGGCCCCATCTGATCCCGCTACTGGGAACGATTGCGTTCGCCGGGTTATGTGCCGTCGGAGTTGTCCGGCGCTGGCCTGCCACACTCCAGGTTCCGGTCACGTTGTGCTGGTTCGTGCTCCTGGTGCAGACCTTCCGGCAGCAACTCCCCTGGCCGCTCACCGAGGCGGCCGTGGTGCTGACGGGAGGCCTAATCGTGGCCCGCTTGTTCCGGCGGGACACAAGGCTGACGCCCTGTGCGACTGTCTGAGAGCCCGATTCGGAACCTGAAACCTCGCGTCCTCTTCCTGTCCTGAGCCACATCGATCGGTTCCCCGAATCCGGCTGATACAGGAAGCCGCAGAGGCTGTCTCATTCCNNTTGTACGTCTAATCGTCTTTCCAGAGATGAGACAGCCTCAACGGGTTCCTGTATCAGGGAGTATTGAGGAGTTCGAGGCTTCACGCTCGGCGGAGAAACATCCCCCCTGACTCCCACGTGCGAACAATGAACATGTGATTGATATAAGATTTAAATCAATATTAATCACAGAGACACAGAGGACACAGAGAGAAAGCAAAATCCGAGAGAGGAGATTTGGCTTTTCTCGGTTTTCGGTTTGTCTCTGTGTCCTCTGTGTCTCTGTGGTTAATTGATGCTTTACAAGCTAATATCAATCACAGAGACACTGAGAGAAGACAAAAGGCAATGCCGCCTCGCCGGCAGTTCTGGTTGCGGCTCTGCCTCGCTGTGTCATCTGCGGGCTATTCTGAACCATCTCGGCAAGTTCAGCCAGCCAGACGGATGGCATGTGTCGGGCAGACGAGTTCGCACGCGGAGCAGGCGATGCAGTCGGCCGGGCGTGGGAGCCACGGCCGACGGCCGACCACCGCCAGGCAGTTCGTCGGGCACACAGCCACACAGTCCCCACACCCGGTACATCGGGTCGCATCCAACACAGGCAACTCGCGCGTAGCGTTCACCGGGTCCGGCCCCCCGTTCGCATGATCGCGACCCGCCGCACAGCCACGCGGTTGCTTCTGGCGGCTTCTCGGATCAGGTCGTCTGGGCACATCGGTTGGTACAGTACGCAGCACATGATCGCCGTGCCCAGATTCATGTCTGGCTCGCCGCTGCCAAGCCGGTACGCCTGGCGACACTCGACCGGGGTCAACCGCCCGCGCTCCTCGGCAAAATCCCGGAATGCGGCCCACCTCCAGAACCGTGGCGACCGAGTTGGCCCCGACCCGGCGATCCGGACGAAGTCAGTAGCGCTCTCGGCCGACATCACACCGGCTGCGAACCATGCGGCTGTGAAGCCCAGATCCGGCGCGTTTGCGAGGGGTGTCATGGTTGTTCCCCGTCCTTCCCCTACCCGATGTGATCGGGCAGGTGGGGGAGCGGGTACAGTTCCAGCAGTTCGTAAGGAGTCTCACTCATCCCGAGAGCCCGGTAGGTCGATTTCGCCCGACTGTTATCCCGCTCAACGTACAGCCTCAGCCCGATCACGGTTGGATCGGCCTCGGCCTCGGTCTTCAGGTGCTGAAACAGTGATCGGAATATGCCAGAATGGCGAACGTCCTCCCGAACGTACACACTCTGGATCCACCAGAACCAGCCGTTGCGCCAGTCGCTCCACTCGAATGTCACCATCGTCTGCGCGACCACTTCACCGGCCCGTTCGGCGACGGTGTAGAACCCCTTGGCCGGGTCCGCCAGCAGCGCCCGCACCCCGGCCCGAAGTACCGCAGCGTCGAGCCGCTTCTCCTCACTCTCCCACGCCAAGGCAGTATTGAAAGCCACCAGCACCCCTTCGTCGGCCGGGGTCGCCCGGCGGATCAACTCACTCATCTCCCTCGCCCCCGGATTCTGTGTCAACGCGGCCTCCGACATCGGAACTGGTATCAGTTTACAGCAGGTGGGCCAGCTGGTCAGCGCGAGCGCTCTCAAGCGGTGCAAAGGCGTTGTTGGAGTGTGTCTGTAGCTGGCCTCTATGAGGCCGGTCCGGGGTCACAGACCCTGCTTCCAGCAGAACCCCCGCTCCCAAACTCTTTCCAGCTCGCTTTCTGAGCGACGCAACATCGCCACAGCAGCGGGTGTGGCAATTTTTCCGGGAGCGTGATTGATTTTCAGCCTGAAAGGCTGAGATTCCTCAGCCCAGGGCAACGCCCTGGGAGCCGACTTCTTCCAGCCTGAAGGGCTGGGATAACGTCGCTGGCGGTTGCACTCGAAGCCCTTCAGGCTGAAATCAAAACCCTTGGAAACCCAGGGCGTTGCCCTGGGCTGAGAAATCTCACCCCTTCAGGGTGAAGAAGGTCAAGCATCACCACTGAGAACTCCGACGAACAACCCTACTCGCCACTTCCCGAAACATTTGCCACACCCACAGCATACAGCACCCCGCTGTCGAGCAGCGGGAGACACTGTCCGGCTATGGTGGTAGAATCGACTGGGACCCACCTCGGGAGGCAAGCCCTTGACCACCTCCACAGTCGATCGCACGGTCCGATCGGCTCGCCGCCGTCTGATCGCCCAGAGGATTCTCGACCGGCTCGTCCGCGGGTTGGTTGGCGGGCTCACCGTCGGGCTTGTCTGGTTTCTGGCGGAACCCTTGCTCGTCACCCCGCCGACGGTCGGGCTCCGCTGGATGGTTGTTGGGGGCATTCTGGTTGTGGTGGCAATTACGGGTGTGATGCGCGCTGTCCGACGGGCTCCCTCCCGGCTCACTGCCGCTCTCGAAATCGATTCCCGGTTCGCGCTTCAAGAACGGATCACATCAGCCTTGACCCTCTCCCCCGAGAGCCGGTCCACGCCGGTCGGTCTGGCTGTGCTTGCCGATGCGGAAGCCCACGCGACCCCGCTACGGGTGCAGGAGCAGTTCCCCGTTCGGGTATCACGATCCGCGGCCTGGATTCCCGCGCTGGCCGGGTTGCTGGCGGTCGTCGCGTTCGTGTACCACCCTTTGACCGATTCCCCGCTCTGGGCGGAAGTCCAGACTCGAGCCGCCGACCCGGCGCGATCGACCGACCGCACGAAGCCGCTACCCACAACCCCAGCCGAGCGGAAGACTCGACCCGACCCGGACCGGCCGAACCGGTCGCCGAAAGTGAAGGCACTGGAGGCGGAACTCGACCGACTGGAACGACAGGCCCGTGAATCGCCGCGGGAGCCTGCCCGGGAAAAGGTCACCGAATTGACTGCCGCCGAGGACCGGGCGAAGGCCCTCGAACGGGAGACCGCCGACAGGCTGGCCCGGATGGAGCAGAAGCTTCGAGATCTCGACAAATTGTCGGGTTCGGGAGAATTCGAGTCTGGCCCTGTGAAGGATCTGAACGATGCCCTGGCGAGTGGGGATCTCCAGAAGGCCGAGCAGGCTGTCGAGGAACTTGCGAAGAAGATCCGGGAGAAGGCCCTCGACCCGGAACAAGCCGCCCGAGTTGCGAAGCAACTCGAACGGATGCAGGATGAGCTTCAGCGGCTCGTGCGAAATCCCGAACAGCGCGACAAGCTCCGGAACCTGATCGAGCAGGCCCGCAAAGAAGGCCGCGACCCGGACGCCCTCCAGCGCGAACTCGATCGGCTCGACCACGAAGCCGACCAGTTGAAAGACCTCACGCAACTCGCCAACACCCTTCGCTCCGTGCAAAACGCCCTCCAGGACGGAACACAGGACGATGCGGCCAAGTCGCTGGACCGACTGGCCAGTCAACTGCGAGGCATCGAAGGCGAGGTGAAGGATCTGGAGGAGATCCGAGGACAACTCCAGCGGCTCAAAGCGATCCAGGCCGCAATGACTGGTGGGGGCGATCAGCCCGGTCGTGGCGTGCTGGCTGGGGGGAGCGATCAGCCGGGTCGTGGCGTGCCGGCTGGGGGTGTGGCTGCGGGCACGGGAGACGGGGTGGGGGCACGGGTTGACAATGCCGCGGGTGGGGGAGTCGCTTCTGGAACCCGGCCCGAGAACCCGGACGCCCAGACCAACCGCGGGACTAACGAGCGACAACGGACCCCGTTCGACCCGGCGGGGCGAAAAGGGTACGGGGGCTCGGTGGCTGGCCCATCATTCACGAAGAAGAGCCCGACCGAACTCGGAGCCGCGATCAATCGGGCAATCCAGGAGGCCCCGGACGCCGTCGCCAACCAGCCGGTTTCCCGCGACGACAAGGAGGCCGTCAAGGAGTTCTTTCAGAGCCCCAGGAAGTAATCGATCGGGCTCGGAGTCCCGTTCTCGGTGCTCTCCGTGGTGAATCCACTTATACAGGACCCCCGCAGAGGTTGTCCCATCTACGGAAAGACGGTTAGACATGCAAATGGGAGGGCGAGNNGCCTCGCCCTCCCGTTAGACCGAGACTTGCTCCTGGAATGAGACAGCCTCTGGGGTTCTGTATTAGATCTTAGCTGTTCCCACCTATGATCCGAACGATTTTCTTCGACTTTGGGAATGTCATCGCGTTCTTCGATCACGGTCGCGCGGTCGCGAAGCTGGCTGGCTATACCGACATGAATCCTGTGGAACTCGCCCTGGCACTCTACGGCGGACCGCTCGCCGACGACTACGAGTGCGGCACACTCTCCACAGCTGAGTACGTCCGGGTGGCTCTGCTCAACGGCCGGTTGACCTGCACAGCGGTCGAGTTTCTTGCCTGCTACGATGATATCTTCTGGCCGAATCCTGAAGTGATCAACCTGATTCCGAAGCTGAAGCCGCGGTATCGGCTTGTCCTCGCATCCAACACGAACGAGGCCCACTACCGTCGGTACACCCGCGATTTCGCAGAGATTCTTGCCCATTTTGATCACCTCGTCCCGTCGCACCATGCCGGATGCCGAAAGCCGCACCCGGAATTTTTCGCCTACGCAAAGCAATTTGCTTATGCCGATCCAGGGGACTGCCTCTTCGTCGACGACCTGCCAGTCAACGTCGAGGCAGCGAATCGGGCCGGGTTGTGCGGGCTGACCTACGCTGCCGACGGGACGCTCGCCCAGAAACTGGGGGCGGCGGGGGTGGAGATCGGTACAACATAACCGAATGGGCGGGGTGGCTGGGTGGTGTTGCAGCCGACAACCTCGACGGCGATTCGTGAGTGAGTGAGGAGCGGGTATATGGACATTCTTGAGCAGGCCGATGCCGAGTTGTTCGCAGCCATCCGTGGCGAGCGTTCCCGACAGCAGGACGGCCTGGAGATGATCGCCAGCGAGAACTACACCAGCCCGGCGGTGATGGCTGCGCAGGGATCGTGCCTCACCAACAAGTACGCCGAGGGCTATCCGGGCCGGCGGTACTACGGTGGGTGCGAGTTCGTGGATGTCGTCGAGCGGATCGCCATCGACCGGTTGAAACAACTGTTTGGTTCCGACCATGCGAATGTCCAGCCGCACTCCGGAGCCCAGGCGAACATGGCGGTGTTCCTGGCGGCTCTCCAACCCGGTGACACAATCCTGGGGCTCGACCTTGCCCACGGTGGCCACCTGACCCACGGGATGCGGCTCAATTTCTCCGGGAAGTACTTCAAGGTGGCCAGCTATGGGGTCCGGCGAGAGGATCACCGGATCGACTTCGACCACCTCGTCGCACAGGCCCGGGAACACAAACCCAAGCTGGTGATCGCCGGGGCCAGCGCCTACCCCCGGACCCTCGACTTCGCCCGCTTCGCCGAGATCTCTCGTGAGGTCGGAGCCCTGCTGATGGTCGACATGGCCCACATCTCCGGGCTGGTCGCCTCCAAACTCCACCCAGACCCGGTCCCACACGCGCAGTTCGTCACCAGCACCACGCACAAGACGCTTCGGGGTCCCCGCGGCGGGTTCATCCTGTGTCGCCAGGAGTGGGCCGACCGCGTGAACTCGGCTGTATTCCCCGGAATCCAGGGTGGGCCGCTGATGCACGTGATCGCCGCCAAGGCAATCGCGTTCGGAGAAGCCCTCCGACCGACCTTCCGGGCGTATAGCGCCCAGGTTCTGACCAACGCCCGGGTGCTGGCCGAAGAGTTGCAACGGGCTGGATTCCCGATCGTGTCGGGTGGGACGGATACACACCTGATGCTGGTTGACGTGTGGGCCAGGGGTGTGACCGGTAAACAGGCCGAGCACGCCCTGGATGCCGCCGGGATCACCGTGAACAAAAACATGATCCCGTTCGACCCTCGCAAGCCGCTCGATCCGTCCGGTATCCGAATTGGCACCCCCGCTCTGACCACGCGCGGGATGGTCGATCGCGAAATGCGACAGATCGCGACCTGGATCACCGACGTGCTGACCCACCACAACGATCAGGCCACCCTGGCCCGAGTCCGGGGCGGGGTTCTGGAACTGTGTCGCCAGTTCCCCGCACCGAGCGAGGTGGGCTGAGCGGCCTCACTCAGTGACCACTTTGGGCCGCGGGAGGCAAATTCTCCGGTTGAATCTCCAGGCAGACCGGTGTCCATTGCGGCCGGTCGGCGCGGTGATACCACAGCGCGGCAGAGCCGCAATGGAATAAGTGATGGAGTATGGACACAAGCCTGAAGCGCCAGCGAAGGGAAAGCTGTCCTTCGCTGGCGCTTCAGGCT
>PLDW01000224.1 GCA_003136315.1 Gemmataceae bacterium
ACTGACGTCGCCGGTTCGCCAATACAATGTTACCCCTCGCACCCACTCATTCAACCGTGCGTCTAAGCCATTTCTATCGGTACGACACCCTGAAAGGGGTTCGCAGAAGCGCGTTGCCTCACTGCCCCTGGCGCTCCGGTCGCAGGGCGCGGACCTGGGTTCCGGCCTGCCACATCTCGCTCTCGGCGACCTCTTTGAGTTCCTTCTCCAACTGCACCCGGTAATCCGGCCGGCTGTTCGCCTCCAGAACCCGACGGGCTTCCTCCCCGGTCTCGACCGAGTGGTAAAGTTTCTCGAATACCGGTTTGCTCGCGTCCCGGAACGACTTGAACCAGTCGAGGGCACCCCGCTGGGCAGTGGTCGAGCAATTGGCGTACATCCAGTCCATCCCCTTCTCGGCGATCAGGGGGTAGAGGCTCTGGGTGGCCTCCTCGACTGTCTCGTTGAACGCTTCGCTTGGGGAGTGCCCATGCTCCCGGAGAACCTCGTATTGGGCCAGCCAAAGGCCGTAAATCGCCCCCATCAACACACCCCGCTCACCAGTCAGGTCAGAGACGACCTCCTTCTTGAAGGTCGTCTCGAACAAGTATCCGGACCCGATCGCTACCCCCAGCGCCAGACACCGTTCCCTGGCGCGGCCAGTGGCGTCCTGGTGGATCGCGAAGCTACTGTTGATCCCCCGACCCTCCAGGAACAGTCGACGGACCGTCGTTCCTGATCCTTTGGGAGCGCAGAGGATCACGTCCACACCGGGGGGCGCGATGACCCCGGTCTGTTCGCTGAACACGATCGAGAAGCCGTGGGAGAAGTACAGTGCTTTCCCGGCCGTCAGGTGGGGCTTGATCCGCGGCCACATCTCCTTCTGCCCGGCGTCCGAGAGAAGGTACTGGATGACTGTCCCGCGGGCCGCTGCCTCTTCCGGGTCAAAGAGTGTCTCGCCCGGCACCCAGCCGTCTTCGAGGCATAAGTCGTAGGCCTTCCCGCCCTTCCGCTGGCCGACGATGACCCGCACCCCGTTGTCGCGCATGTTCAGCGACTGACCTCGACCCTGAACACCATAGCCGAGTACCGCCACGATCTCCGACCCCAGCACCTGCCGAACTTTCTCAGGCGGGTAGTCAGATCGTTCGATGCACTGTTCGTGGGTGTCCCCGATCGTGATCTCTTTCATCGCCGCCTCGTACCCAGAGAGGAAAGGATTGCTCTGGGTGAACCTATCCATCACATCGATCCTCGTCAAGAATATCTTGACATCGAGATATCGGGTAATACGCTGCGATTCATGGACACTCCCGACACGATTGACCGGATGGTGGCCGCGTGGAAGGAGGCCCGCCCGGACCTCGATCCATCCCCGTTGGAACTGGTCGGGCGAGTGATCGTACTGGCCCAACATCTGGTGCGCAGCGTCGAGCTTGCACTCGAGAAACACCACCTGACCCTGGGCCAGTTCGACATCCTGGCCACACTTCGGCGACACGGCCCGAAGGGTGGACTCATCCCCTCCCAGTTGCTCGAAAGCGTGATGCTCTCCAGCGGCGGGATGACAGCTCGACTAGACAGTCTAACTGAATCGGGATTAATTTACCGGAAAACGGATCCGAAGGACCGGCGAAAAGTGGTGGTGGCGCTGACCGCGAAAGGCCGGCGGCTCATCGACGCTGCGACCGCGACCCGCTTCAACGAGGCGGCCGAGTCGATGCCCCCCCTCGGAGCCGGGGAGCGGACAGTTCTGGCCGAGTTACTCCGGCGCTGGCTCGCCCAGGTGGCGGGGTAGGAGAGTCAGATATTAGGCGTTGGGCAGGAGAAAGAGTATCCGGATCTGTGTGGTGCAGTATCTGGTTTTTTCCTCCCCCGCTTGCGGGGGAGGTCGGCGAGGCTTTGCTCGCCGGGAGGGGGTTGAGCCTTCACGACACGGCACGCTTCGCACCACCCGCCTGCTTCGCGGCGACCTCCCCGCAAGACGGGGAGGTACACAATGACAGACCCGGCGGGGAGATTTTCACCTGCCCAACGCCTTAGCGGCCAACACCAGACGGCTTTTCCTCCTCGTGCTCCTTGGCGTTTTGGTATCCCCCGTGCTGCGCTGGTGTCGAAGATTCGTCGAAGTTCCGACGCCTCCATCGGTTGAGCTTGCCCAGTCACCACGGCAGGTGTATGACCCCACTGACTCTTACGGGAGTGAGTTTGCCGGCCGAGGGGGGGGTCCGGGATGGGGGGATTCCGCCGCACGTTCTCCGTCTGCGCGGCCGCCGGTCTGGCGTCTGCGGTCGGCTGTACGTCCGGCGTCCCTCCGGTCGCTGACTCAGGTCGTTCCGCTCCTCTGATCCGTGGCCCGGCCTCCGGGAAAGCGGAGTACCCGCCTGGACCAGCTTACCCGCCCCCACCTGGCGACCTGATTGCTGGTCAAGGGCCTATTCCGGACACGTCATCACCCCCCGCCGCGACAGACACTCCGCTCCCAATTAACCTCGCCACCGCACTCCAACTCGCTGGAGGTCGCCCGCTTGACATCCAGATCGCCGGTCAGCAGGTGCTCGCTGCGTCCGCAGCGTTCGATCGCGCCAGGCTGCTCTGGGTGCCAAACCTGGTCATCGGGACGGACTACTTTGCTCACACAGGGCCTCAACAGAGCTTCTCCGGCCAGATCGACTCGGTGGATCGGGACAACTTCATGGCCGGGCTCGGCCCGAACGTGGTGTTCTCGTTCTCGGATGCGATTTACGCTCCGCTCGCAGCCCGGCAGGATCTCCGAGCCCGCCAGGCCGTTCAACAGGCCACGATCAACGATGTGTCGACCCAGGTCACGGATGCGTATTTCAGCGTTCAGCAAGCCCGCGGCGAACTCGCCGGAGACATCATGGTCGAGCGGCAGGCCGTGGAACTTGCTCGCCGCGCCAGCGCCCTGGCCCGGGGGCTCGCTCCGCCACCCGAGGAGAGTCGGGCCAAGGTCGAACTCGCCCGCCGCCGACAGGCGGTGATGACCGCTCGGGAGCACTGGCGGGTCGCCAGCGCGGAACTCGCCCGGTTGCTCCGACTGGACCCGAGCGCGGTCGTCGAGCCGGTCGAGCCAGCCTTCCTTCCGGTGACGGTGATCGACCCGACTGTGGGCATTGATGCGCTCATACCGATCGCCTTGACCGCCCGCCCGGAACTGGCGGGGCAACAGGCGGTGGTACGAGCCACCCTGGCGCGGTTGAAGCAGGAGAAGATCCGCCCACTGGTGCCGAGCTTGGCACTCCGGAGCGCTTCGACAAACCCTGCCGGGAGTCTGGGGTACGGGGTTTATGGGGCGGGTTCAAACACCCCACTCGGGAATTTCGCGAGCCGGTTCGACATTGATGCGCAACTGCTCTGGGAATTCCAGGCACTCGGCCTGGGGAATCGGGCGATCGTCCGTGAGCGAACCGCGGAGTATCAGGCGGCGACACTTGATCTGTTCCGGACCCAGGATCGCGTTGCGGCCGAGGTGGTGCAGGCATACGCCCAGGTCCGGGCCGCAGCCGAGAGGTTGAACGAAGCCGATCCAGCCTTACGTGAGGCCATCATATTGGTGGAACGGAGCCTGGAAGGACTCGGCCAGACCCGGCGAGTTGGCGATGCGATACTGCTCGTCATCCGTCCGCAGGAAGCCGTCGCATCAATCCAGGCCCTGGCCCAGGCCAACACCGATTTCTTCGCTGCAGTGGCCGATTACAATCGTGCCCAGTTCCGCTTGTACCGAGCACTCGGACACCCTGCGCAATGCCTCGCTGGTGCCGTGTCTCACCCCAGCACCACTGCCTCAACGCCACCTTCACTCCCCCAACTCCCTCCCGCCATCCCGCTGCTTCCCGCCAGCGGAGATTTGCCACCAGATTTCCCCGTTCCTTCTGTGCGTCCTGACTCAGCCGCTGCGACCGACCTTGCTGCCAACGCACCTGCGCGAACCGAGGTGCCGGTCTGGTCTGCCGTCCCGCTAGCACAGCCGTCAGAGGAAATCCCCCCAGCGTTTCTCCCTTCCGTCGAGCCACAATCAGACTAATCCGCCCTTGGACTCTGGGACAGGCAGCATCCGGAGGATCGATTTTTTGGTGTTTTTTGGCGGAATTGCCATTTTGATCTGGACACTCTCGCCTTGCATTCCTATGGATCATGGGCCACAATGAGGTGGGTATGAGCCCGCCTTCTTGCCCGTTCAGGAGCTGTCTGAGGAACCGGACCCATGTGGGAACCACCCGCTGAACACCCGCTGCGGCGGCTGTTCGCCGGGCTGGCCGAACACGCCTTCTTCTCCCATCTCGGCGTGACCGACCCGCCCCTCATTGATTACCTGTCGTCACTACTCTCCCGTTTCGTTCACCTGGACGCCGTGTTCCGCCTTCGGGGCGAAGGTGGCCGTCCGCTCACCGATCTGGTCGGTATGGTGCTGGAGGCCGAACAGTTACCCGCTGGCGGAAGAACCCGCCGAGAGTATTACCGGCACATTGGTGACTTCGCCCTCTTCTGGACCGGAGTGTACCCGGAGGCCCTCAGCCGGGCACGCCCGCGGCACTGCAAGGATCACCTCGTCGACTACACGGTCCAGGGCAAACGCGGCTATTGGATCACAAGCCAGTTTGACGAAGAGAACAGTAGTGAGGAGGCCGGGTTGTTCCGCCGCCTGAGCGAGCAGTTCGAGGTCTGTGCGGTTGGGCTGCGTGAAGTTCGACGGGAGTGGGAGGAGTTGCGGCCCAACCACCCGCCCGGGACCGGACTTATCCAGTGATCGCCTCGTCACCCGACCCGCGTTGACCCACCATCACGGACCCCGTAACCTGTGCCAATCGCAGGCCGGGAGGGGTCATGGGTGAGATTTGCGTGGTTGGGGCGGGCGGGATCGGATGTGCTGTCGGGTACGCGCTGCGTGCGGCAGGCGTGCCTGTTCGATTCGTGGATGCAAACCCGAATAAAGTTGCCTTCGGCCAGCGCGATGGGGTGCGGGTCGGGGAGCGCCCGCCTCTCCCGGCCACATTGGTATCGTTCGACGAGTGGGTGCCGGCAGCCGACGCGACCATCCTGTTGTGTACCAAGTGCTACGACAACGCGGCGGTTCTGCGAAAGCTGCCGTCTGGCGTTCCGCTCATTCCAATCCAAAACGGATTTGACCCTCAAGTGACTTCCCACGGGCATGAGTTCGAGGGAATTGCATCCTTCGTATCCGAGTGCGACGCGGATCGCCCACACACCCGGATCACACGCCCTGGGGAGTTGCATCTCGGTAAGCGAGCGATTCCAGGCCATCGCTTCCCATCGGCAACTTGCACGCTCACCGAGGTGTTCCTGACGGCCCTCCGCTCGACCCGCCTATTCCGGCTGGTCGAGGTCGACACGATCGAGCCGGTCAAGTACGCGAAACTCATGTACAACGCGGCGATCTCGCCACTGGCCGCTGCGGCTGGAATCGACAACGGGCAGTTACTCTCCGTGAAGTCGGCACGTCGTCTGTTCTTCGCTCTCCTCCAAGAAAACTACCGTATCCTTCGTGCAGCCGGAGTGACGCTCGGGAAGGTCGGACCGTTCCACCCCCGTACGGTGGCCTGGATTTTGCGGCGAAAGTGGTTAGCCGGACTCATGGCCAGAGCGTTCGAGCCGTCATTGCGGGGAACCTACTGCTCGATGGCTGGGGAAATCCAGAAGGGCCGAACAGAACTCGACAACTACAACGGCCACCTCATCCGGCTGGCCGAAAGCACCGGCACCCCCTGCCCACTCAATCGGGCAGTGAGCGATCTCGTGACGAAGATGACAAAAGACGAAATCCCACCCACCCGGGAGGTTCTGGACAGCCTGGCGGATCGGACGCCGCGGGCGCTCCAGTATGTGGCGTGAGCGGGTCAATGGCCAAGACGTTTGATGCAACGCTGAACGGGTTAATCGATGCTCGCCCGTACGACTGGGCGGCGTTTCTCGCTGCACGGCTTGGACTCACGCCAGGGGATCGCTGACCCGGCACGCCTGGAGCGGATGGCCGAACGGATCTTTGATGCCACCGACTGGGATGACCTCTTGGCTACTTCCTGATGCAGCTGCCGATAAACGAGTCGCCCATTATCCTCCCCTCCACTCGACGTTGCGGTTCACCTGCGATTCAAACCCCTACATTATCCCGAAAGGCCCGTCTGTTACACGGGTATTCCCTGAATATCCGCCCGCTTGTCGCCTCGGACTCGGAGCGTATACTTCCGTCGCCTCCCCGCCCGCCCCACCCTGCCCTTGCCTTCTGCCTGAACGAGGACGCTCCAATGCCCACCTACCGTCTTGCCGCCTTGGCGGTTTTTCTGGGTGCTACGACCCTCCCCGCCGCGGATTGGCCCCAGTTCCGCGGCCCGAACCGCGACGGGGTCAGCACCGAGAGTGGACTGCTCAAGTCCTGGACAAAGGCTGGACCGGCCAAAATGTGGGAGGTCAAGAACCTGGGGCTTGGGTTCGGCACCCCATCCGTCGCCGAGGGCAAGGTCTTCGGCCTTGGCACACGCGATGACAAAGACGGCGTCTGGGCTTTGAACGAGGCTGATGGCAAGGAACTCTGGTTCACCCCCTTCGACGACCCCCGCAAGACCAACCAAAATAACGGCCCAAGTGGCACTCCGACTGTCGTCGGCGGGAAGGCCTTCGCCCTGAGCAGCAAAGGCAAGCTCGTCTGTCTTGATGCGAAGACCGGCAAACTGGACTGGCAGGTCGATTTCGTCAAGGACTTTGGCGGGAGCGTCCCCGGCTGGGGGTACACTGAGTCGCCCCTGATCGACGGGGATAAGGTGATTTGCACCCCGGGTGGGAAGAATACCCTGGTTGCTCTCGATAAAGCGACCGGTTCGGTCGTCTGGAAAGCCGCTATACCAAAAGCCGACGGAGCGCATTACTCATCGGTCATCGCCATTGAGATTGCCTCGCAGCGGCAGTACATCCAATTCGTCCGCGGTGGGGTCGTCGCGGTGGGAGCGTCCGACGGTGCGTTTCTGTGGAGGTACGACACGCCGGCCAATGGGACGGCGAACTGCTCCACACCGATCTTCCATGATGGATATGTGTTTGCGGCTTCGGCCTACAGCACAGGCGGCGGTCTGGCGAAAGTATCGAAAGCGGACAGCAAGTTCGAAGCGAAGGAGGTGTACTTCGACAAGCGGATGCAGAACCATCACGGCGGCCTGGTTCTGGTTGACGGGTATCTCTACGGCGAAGCCAGCGGCAAACTCGGGTGCATCAACTTCATGACCGGCGAGATTGCCTGGACGGAACCGAAGGCCGGCAAGGGCTCCATCACCTATGCCGACGGGCATCTCTACTATCGCAACGAAGGCGGCAAGGGAACCGTATTCCTGGTCGAGGCAAACCCGAAGAAATACGTCGAGAAGGGCCGATTCGACCAGCCCGATCGGTCGAAGACCAACTCCTGGGCCTATCCAGTGGTCGCCAACGGGCGGCTATATATCCGGGACCAGGACACCTTGCTCTGCTACAACATCGCAGCGAAGTAGTCGATCACTCCGGCCCTGTGGGGTAAACCTTCGGTGCGACACAAGACCCCCCGGTTCTCCGACCCATCGGAGCCGGGAGAGAATTGCCTGGGGCACCGCCCCGGGTCGTCCCAGACGCCGAAACGCATGGTCAACCCGGCGACACCACTCCCCGAGCTTCGGGCGTTCCAGTTCGACCGGCTCCGTCGGCTCCTCGCCGAGGTGCTCCCGGGGAACCGTTTCTACGCCCGCAAGTTCGCCACCGTGGGAGTCTCCCCTGCCGACCTGCGAGAATTCGACGACCTGGTCCGCCTTCCGTTCACCGGCAAGTCGGAACTGGCTGCCGACCAGGCCGCTCACCCACCGTACGGGACCGCCCTCACGTTCCCGGTCGATCGATATAGCCGTCTCCACCAAACCTCCGGTACAAGCACCGGCCGGCCGTTGCGGTGGCTGGACACCCCGGAGTCGTGGGAGTCTGTCCTGGATTGCTGGCGGACAAGTTTCCCGTTCATGGGGCTGACCCCCCAGGATCGGGTCTTTTTCCCGTTCTCGTTCGGCCCGTTCATCGGCTTCTGGAGTGCCTTCGAGGCCGCCTCCCGGTTTGGTGCCCTGGTCCTTCCCGGCGGCGGGATGACCAGCACAGCGCGGCTTCGGTTTCTGGTCGAACACGAAGCCACGGTGGTCTTCGCCACCCCGACCTACGCTCTCCACCTGGCAGAACTTGCGGCACGGGAACGGATTGACCTGGCAACCAGTTCGGTCCGAATGCTGGTGGTCGCTGGCGAGCCGGGGGGAACTATCCCGGCCACCCGCCGACGGATCGAGGAGGTGTGGGGGGCCAGAGTCTTCGACCACTACGGGATGACCGAGGTCGGTCCGGTCGCGGTCGAGGCCGCGGACACTCCCGGACAGATGTACCTTCTCGAATCGGAATACATTGCCGAGGTGCTGACCCCAGGGGGGACTGACCCGGTGGCCCCTGGCGAGTTTGGCGAACTGGTCCTGACCAACCTTCGGCGGACGGGGAGTCCATTGATCCGCTACCGGACCGGGGATCTGGTTCGGGTGGCCACCGACACGGGTCCACCCGGCCGAACCTGGCGGCGGCTCGTCGGTGGCATTCTCGGGCGGGCGGATGATATGATCCATATTCGGGGCAATAACCTGTATCCGGCAGCAATCGAGGCCATCGTCCGACGGTTCCCGGAGGTGGCCGAATACTGCATCCACGTGGACCACACCGGCCCGCTCACGGATCTGCGGATCGAGGTCGAACCCACCGACGGATACCCCGGCCCGGCCCTCGCCGAAGCCGTCTCCCGGGCGGTCCGCGACGACCTCCTGTTCCGGGTCGAGGTGACCGCAACACCGCCCGGTACTCTCCCCCGATTCGAGATGAAAGCGCGCCGACTCGTACACCACACGTAGGAGATTCACCGCAACCATCGCGGTCGAAACCCCACCCACACCAGGGCAAGTTCCTGGAACCCGCTACCCGGAGTGTCCCATGCTGCTGTCCGGTCCGCCGCCCCTCTGGAAACGGGCCGTTTTCCTCCTGGCTGTAGCTTGTGCGTTCTCCGCGATGAATCCGGTTTCCGCAGGGGACTGGATTCACTGGCGGGGGCCGGAGCAAAACGGGGTGTCACGAGAGAAAGGTCTGCCCGACAACTTTGACCCGAAATTGGGGCCGAAGGGAAATGTGATCTGGCAGCAACCGTTCGGTGGGCGGTCGGCCCCGCTGGTCCTGGATGGTCGGTTGTACCTCATCCAGGGCACTGGGACCGGCGTGAACGAGGGCGAGCAGGTTCTGTGCTTCGATGAGAAAACCGGCAAACCGCTTTGGTCCTACCGGGTGAGCGTATTCCACACCGACATCGTATCGAGTCGGCTCGGCTGGACGACCCTGACCGCCGATCCCGTCGCCAAGACGGTCTATGCCCACACCACCGCGGGCCTTCTGCTTGCCCTGAATAGCGACGGGAAACTCCTCTGGTCGCACAGCCTGACCGAGGAATACGGCCGGGTGAGCGGGTACGGCGGGCGGATCGTCACCCCGATTTTTGACAGCGGACTGGTGATCGTTGGGCTGGTGAACGGGAGTTGGGGCGACCAGGCCCGGGGGAGTAATCGGTTCGTTGCCTTCGATGGAAAGACCGGCGAGATCGTCTGGTGGTCGTCTCCGACCGATCAGGTCACCCAGGATCCGCGAGCGCTCAAGGGCACGTACTACTCCAGCCCGGTGATTGCCGTGATTGGCGGCCTGAGATTGTACATCACTGGAGCGGCCGACGGTTACCTTCACGCTCTCAAGGTCCGAACCGGCGAACGGGCCTGGAGTTACAAGTTCAGCGCTGGGGTGGTCAATGGGTCGCCGCTGGTGGACGGTAACTTGGTGTACTGCAACCACGGGGAGGAGAACCCCGAGGGCGGGCCAATCGGCCGGGCGATCTGCGTCGATGCCAGCCAGATCGACCCTAAAACCAAACAACCGAAACTGGTGTGGGAGTTTCGGCAGTCGAACCGGTTCGGACTTGCATCCGGAGCCCTGGCTGATGGTCGACTCTACCTCCCGGACGACTCCGGCGAATTGTTCTGCTTCAACGCCAAGACCGGTAAGCTGTTATGGAAGTACCGATATGGCACGGAGGTCCGCGGTGCGCCCCTCATCGCCGGGGATAAACTGTACATCTTCGATGTCAAAGGCAGGATGGTCATCCTGACACTGATGGGAAATAAAAAGCCGGACGAGAATGATGCCTTTGAATACAAGTTCCGTGACCCCAAGGGGGGGCTCAACGAAACCAATGGCACGCCAATCGCGGTGAATGGCCATCTCTACTTCACGACCCGGACCGACCTGTATTGTGTCGGAGACCCGAACGCCAAGCCCGAGTGCGGCGAGTACACCCCGCTCCCCGAAGAAGCCAAGTTCGACCCGACCGCCAAGCCAGTCGCGCTACGTGTCTTTCCGGCGGATGTCGAGGCGAAAACCGGTGATAAGTTGACGTTCCGGGTCATCCCGGTGGACGCGGACGGACGCGACCTCAAGGGCGACGGGAAGTCCGAATGGTCTCTTCCACTCCCGCCCAAGACCCCGACCGGGGCTCAGCCCCCAGGTCTGAAGGGGAAGATGGATGAGACCGGGTCGGTGACCCTTGATTCGACTCCGAGCCAACAGGGGTACGTTGAGGCAAAGGTTGGCGACCTGACCGCCCGGGCCAGGGTCCGTGTCGCGCCCCACCTCCCCTATAAACAGGATTTCGAGAAAGTTCCGGTCGGGGCAACCCCAGGCGGATGGGTGAACACCCAAGGCAAGTTCCTGGTGAAGAAACTTCCGGACGGGAACCTCGTCCTGACCAAGGTCAATACCGACTCCCGCCCGCCGCTTGCCCGCGCGAATGGGTACATCACCCTCCCAGACGCAGCGAACTATACCATTCAGGCCGACCTCCTCGGCACCTTGGTCCGGAATCGGATGCCGGACATCGGGCTGGTGAATAGCCGATACACCCTGATTCTGGACGGGAAGGATAGCCCTGAGACCAAGAAACGCGAACTCCGGATTGTGTCGTGGGAGGCCCGCCCGCGAGTGAACGTGGCGGTTGATTTCGACTGGTCCCCGGACACCTGGTACACCGCCAAGTTCATGGTGGAGCAGAAGGAGAAGACGGCGATCGTCCGTGGCAAGGTCTGGAAGAAAGGGGAGAAGGAGCCGGAGAAGTGGACCATCGAATTCGAGGACTCCAACCCTAACCGGACGGGCGCGGCAGCTGTATATGGCTACATCGCCGACCCCCAGATCAGCCCTGAGAATCCAGGGTCCGAGATCTACTACGATAACGTGACTGTGACCCCGAATCCGGTCGCCAGTCGTGGCGACAAAGACAGCAAGCCGTAACGGATTGGGGCGGGAGCCCCGATCTGCCCTGAACATCATCCCGGGGCGCTGGCCCCGGGTCTTACCGGATACCACCACCCGAACCGGAAACCATCATGACCCAATCGCTCCCCTCCCGCCGGGCGCTTTTCGGCAGCATCGTCCTGCTCGCCTGCGGGACCATTACCCTGATCGCCATCGGTCCAGGACCGACGATACCCCAACTCCCAGTTGCCAGCGCTGACCCCCCCGCAGCCCCAATGACCATCGGAGGCGGTCCAACGGATCACACCATGTTCGGCGGCACCTCCGACCGGAACATGGTCAACTTGACGGCCAAACTTCCCGCCTTCCCAACCAAGGCTCCAAACTGGGAAAATGCGGACGAGGTCAAAGCATGGTCCGACGAGTGGGTTCTGTGGAAAGCCGACCTTGGCTCGCGAGCGTACGGTGGCCCGATTATTGCCGGTGGCAAGGTGTTTGTCGGGACGAACAATGAGCAACCCCGCAACAAGCGGGACACGGACAAGGCCGGCGACCCAATCGATCGCGGGATCCTGATGTGCTTCGATGAGAAGACTGGGTCTTTCCTCTGGCAAGCGGTGTTCGACAAACTGGAGTCGGGACAAGTGAACGACTGGCCCAAGGAGGGGCTCTGCTCCACCCCCTTGGTCGAGGGAGACCGAATCTATTTCGTCACGAACCGATGCACGGTGGTCTGTGCCGACGTGAATGGGTTCGCCAACGGCAACCAGGGAATCCAGACCGAGAAATACCAGACCCCCACGGATGCCGACATCATCTGGCAATACGACATGATCAAGGAACTGAACGTGTTCCCGCACAACATGTCGTCCTGCTCGCCGCTGCTGATCGGGGACATCATTTACATCGTGACCTCAAACGGGGTCGACGAGGGGCACTTCAATATCCCCAGCCCGAATGCCCCCAGTTTCATCGCCCTGGACAAGAAGACCGGTAAACTCTTGTGGCAAAAGAGTTACCCGGCCCGGGCGATCATGCACGGCCAGTGGTCGAACGCGACATACGCTGAGATCAACGGGGTCCGGCAGGTGATCTTCCCGGGTGGAGATGGCTGGCTCTACGGGCTTGTGCCCGAGACCGGGGAGATGATCTGGAAATTTGATTGCAATCCGAAAAACGGGGTGTACGAACTCGGCGGGACCGGAACCAAAAACGACTTCATTGCCACACCGGTGGTCTACGACAACAAGGTGTACATCGCTGTCGGGCAGGATCCTGAGCACACCGACGGGATCGGCCGACTGTGGTGCATTGCCCCGACCAAGAAGGGGGACATCTCCGACGAATTGGCCGTCGAAATCAAGGGGGCCGATGGGAAAACCGAGGTCTCCGGCAAACCGAACCCGAACTCGTGCAAGGTGTGGGTGTACGGCGGAGATGAGAAGCGGCCCTTTGCCGTCCGAGATTTCCGGTTCGGCCGAACCATGTGCTCGGCCTGTATTGTCGATGACATCCTCTACCTCGGCGAACTGCCTGGATACGTCCACTGTTTCAATGCGAAGACCGGTCAACATTACTGGCAGTACGACACCAAGTCGGCAATGTGGGGGTCATGCTATTACGTTGATGGGAAGGTTCTGATCGGCAACGATACCGGTGATCTGTACATCTGGCAGCACAACAAGAATCCGCAGGTGATTGATGACCTTGACCCGAACGCTGCCAACCAGAAAGCATCTCGGGATTACCGAAAAAAGAAGCGCGAGGAGATCGAGAAGAATTACCTGCTCGCCAAGGTCGAATTCGACGCGGCCATTCGGAGTACCCCGGTGGTCGCCAATGGAGTTCTGTACATCATGACCGAGAAGAGACTCTACGCACTGCGAACGACCCCGAAGAATGGGAAGTAAGGGAGACGGCCGAGGTGACCTACCAGGATTGTGGGTACCACGGGGGGCTTGTCAGCCCGTGAAGGCGACGAACGATTGTGGGTGCCACGGGCGGCTTGTCCGCCCGTGGAGGC
>PLDW01000093.1 GCA_003136315.1 Gemmataceae bacterium
CAGTGGGTTCGGGTGCCAGCGGCTTGTCCGCCCGTGATGGCGGCACACGGGCGGGCAAGCCGCCCGTGGCACCCCCTGATCGTGGTAGGTCATTTCCTGGCCTCTGCCTAACGCCTGGATTCCTTCTCGTGCAACGGTATTGTATTTAATCCGCCCCGCCGAGTGTGCTGATCGCTTCCGAGGCGGAGTCGTAAAGCGCCCAGTGGTTATCGAGATTGGTGATTCGGAGCAGTTCGCGGATGTTCGGATTCACTCCGGCGAGGACCAGATCACTCCCCCGCTCGACGACGATGTGGTGGCAGCGGAGCAGAAAGGTAATGAACGCCGAGCCGAAGTACCGGACAGCAGACAGATCCACGATGATCTGGCCGGGCGGATCTTCTCGCAGGGGTGCCAGGACGAGCTGTGCAGCCGGTTCCAGAAGCGTCTCGGGCAGGTGCTCGACCTGCGGAGACGGAACAATGACGGCGATGTCGCCGTGCCGTTTGACCTGGAAGAATTCGTCGGCCAAGTTGGTGTCGCAGGCCATGCCGGTGCCCTTCCTCTCGCGTGACCAAAGCCCATCACCAACACGCTACAGCGTATCCAAAGCGAGGAGCCGAATCAAGCGAGCGGCCGACCCCACTGATAGCACATCGTCACCCTCTCGAACTCACCCCCGGCATCCTTGTCAGGACAGTAGCAGATCATCTGGTAGCCAGGCCCTCGATCCGCTTCACCTCATCGGGTTCCAGGCGGAAGTCAAAGACATCCAGGTCGGCCCGCATGTGCGCCGCATCACGGGTTCCCGTCAGGGGAATCATGCCGACCTCAAGTGCGAACCTGAAGACAATCTGGGCGACTGTCCGACCATAACGCTGGGCAATCCGGGCTAACTCGGGGTGGACCATGACCCCGCGGTTGGCGGTCAGTAGCGAGAACCCCTGGTAGACCACGCCCCTGGCTGCGCAGAACTCGCGGATGCGGCGGCCCCAGCCGTCGGCAGCATAGCAGCGGTTCTGGACGAAGCGGGGGCCGATCCTTGCCCCTGCGCACAAAGTTTGAAGTTGTTCCAGCGTGACGTTGCTGACGCCAAGCATGCGGACCCGGCCGCTGTCGTGGAGCTTTTCCAAGGCCCGCCAGGCTTCCCAGTCGGCCGGCGCGAGCCCTTCCCGCAGGGTGGGACCGTGCAAGACGTAGGAGTCGATCATGGCAACTCCGAGATGGTGAAGGGATCTCTCGAACGATTGCTCAACTTGAACGGGAATTGGTGCACTGGGATCGTATGGCAGCCGGTGGTCTTGCCCGGAGCGGAAGGTAAACTTGGTTTGCACGAACAACTCGTCCCGGGCAACGTGGCCGCCTGCGATCGCTGCCGCGATGCCCTGCCCAACCGCGGCCTCGTGGTAGTGCCGTCGCTGGTTGGCGGTGTCGATGCCCCGAAAGCCCGACTGGAGGGCAAGTTCCGTCAGACCCTGGGTCGCATCCTCTTTCCAGGCTGTCCCATACAGGAACCGTGGCACCTGCACGCCATCGATCGACAGGGTCCGGTCGAGCATCGATTCCTCCTGCCCGGATTTCGTGCGAACATGGAGCGGCCATGCGTTGGCCGCTCCATTGTCTTTCGTACGAGTCGCAGCGCCCCAGGTGTACCCACGGGAGCTAGCCACAGATGGGTTAGAACCATCGGCGACGCTCGAACAGACGGAGCAGAACCACGACGAGTATCACCACGAGGAGCAGGTGGATGAGGTCGCCGCCAAACGGAGCGATGAATGCCCCGAGCAGCCAGAGGATGACCAGGATCAGGACAATGGTTTCGAGCGAATACCGGGGCATAGTGATCTCCGTGGAAGCCGATTTGGGTAGTCCGGGCACCGCTCGATCCGTGGCAGACCCCTCGGCCACTCAGCCCCAGACGAGCGGGATCGGTGCTTCTGTCATTATAAGGGTTGGCAATCCGCGTACCGCGATCTGCAAACGTGTTCGCGGGGATGGACCAGCAAACTCTCCCCCCCCACAAATTGCAGGCAGAAAATGCCTGGAGTCTGGGCGTCGGAGGGGGGCGGCGACGAGTCTCACCGCATCCGATACTGGGCAAATAGGCTTGAAATTCCAGGGGTACGCGAGCAATACCCTGAATTCGAGACCGTTTGGCACGACCGCTGCTTCACACAATAGCGTGGGGCACAGCTTGACCGCGTCGATTTCGTCGATGGGAGAGGCGACGAAGCCGGACGGCGGGCGCAGTCCAACAAACATCCACCGGTGTCCTGACGACTGGGAGAGATCGTCAGGGCACCGGTGGTTTTTCATTTCCTGCCGATGCAAGTTTGCCTGCTTATTCACTTCACCGTTCGCCACGAACACACCTATTGCGCAGCCACTGGGCGACAGTCAGTCATTCCCGGTGAGGGCAATTTCGGCTTGGAAAGCGTGTTATTGGGGATACTTTTCGCAAATTGCGGAACACGGTCCGGCTCGGGATTCGGAAGTTCGAAGTGCAGGAACTTGGGTCGTTGGACCTGCGGGAATCGACCGCGGCCATAAGATGACCCCCGTATCCAGATCCCAGGGGGCCATTATGCAGAAGGTTGTGTTCGTGCAGGGCGGGGGAATCGGGCGGGACCAGGAGGCATCGGTCCGCCGACTCCTCGACGCTGTCGGGGTCGCCATCGAATTTGAGGTCCACATGTGCGGTCTTGCGGCCCTCGAACAGGGCCGCGACGCCTTGCCGAAGGAGGCGGTCGACGCGATCCGGACTTGCGGGCTGGCGCTCAAGACGAAACTCCTCCAGCCGAAAGGAGCGGGCACCCCAACCGCCCACGGTCCGGCCGTCCCGACCAACTATAACGTGGCATTTCGCCGCAAGCTCGGGCTGTTCGCGTCGGTCCGCCCCGTCCACAACCTGGCTGGCCTCCCGAGCCGGTTCACCGGTGTCAACCTGCTCCTCGTTCGGGAAATCACCGAGGATCTCTATACCGCCAGCGAGCACGAACTTGTCCCCGGGGTTGTCCAGAGTTTCAAAATCGTGACCGAGGCGGCCAGTCTGCGGTTCTTCCGCTTCGCGTTCGAGTTGGCCCGTGCGGCTGGGCGCAAATCGGTTCATTGCATCCACAAGGCGAATATCCTGAAGATGGCCGACGGGCTCTTCCTCGATTGCTTCCGTCGGGTGGCCAAGGACTACCCGGACATCACCCCCAAAGACCTGATCGTCGACAACACCTGCATGCAGTTGGTGAGTAAGCCGCAGCAGTTCGAGGTGCTGGCTGCCGGAAACCTTTATGGCGACTTACTCTCGGACCTCGGTGCCGGACTGGTCGGTGGGGTCAGCACGACGGCAGCCATCAACCACGGCGACAAGGTCAAGGTGTACGAGGCGGTGTACGGGGGAACGCACGAGGCCATCCCGCCAGACACAGCCAACCCACTCCCACTCATCCTCCCCCTGATCGAGTTGCTCAAAGACCTGGGTGAAACGGCCGCGGCAGGGCGGATTCTCGCGGCTGTGGAAGCCGTCCTCATCGCTGGCACCATCCGCACCCGGGACATCGGCGGATCAGCAAGCACGACCGAGTTTACCGAGGCGATCGTTGAGCGGCTCTGAAGGGAAGAACGCGGAACGCGGAGCGGGGAACGCGGAACGGAAGAGAAGAACGACGCTCGTTGATCGTCGAGTTCCGCGTTCCGAGTTTTTCTCTTCCGTTCCGAGTTCCGCGTTCCGCGTTCCGCGTTCCGAGTAGGGGTGGCTGATGGAATTACTGGAATTCACGGGGAATGTGGGGCTGGCCCTCCTGCTGGGTGCGCTGATCGGGCTGGAGCGGCAGTTACGCCAGCACCCGGCCGGGCTACGGACGAATGCGCTTGTTAGCGTGGGGGCAGCTCTGTTCGTCTCCCTCAGCGGACTCCTGCACGACACACAGAGCCCCACCCGGATTGCATCCTACATCGTCAGCGGGATCGGGTTCCTCGGGGGTGGGGTGATTCTGAAGGAGGGGATCAACGTCCGTGGGATGAACACGGCCGCGACCCTTTGGTGTACGGCGGCTGTGGGGACGCTCGTTGGGGCCGGGTTTGGGCTGCACGCGCTGATCGGGATGCTCGCGGTGCTAATCGCCCTGACGGTCCTCCGGCCGCTGACCCGGTGGGTGGAAGCCCGGCAGAAGCGGTTGGTCGTGGGCGAGCAGTACTACCAGATCCGGGTGACCTGCGACGACAAGCAGGACCGGGCGATCCGTGCCGTGATTATGCGGCACGTCGGGAGCGAACCGGGGATTGTGGTGGTAGGCATTTCGTCGCGGCGACGGAAAGGGCGCAAGCGACTCCTGGTCGCGGACATTTCGGCGGACCCCGCCAACGACCGAGTGATCCAGGATGTCTCCAACCGCCTGATGATTGAACCGGGTGTCCGGGGGACAAGCTGGCACAAGCTGTCCCGGCCGGGGGAGTGAGGAGCATCGAGAGAAGCTAACCCCTCCAACTGCCTGCCTTGCGGCCACCTATCGGCAAGGGTGAGCTGAGCCCTCCCTCCGAGAAGATTTCCAGCGGTTCCAACGCCAAAGAGAGAATCATGGCCAGGGGAATTCGCACCACTGAACCTATTCGCAAGGTGATCCGCGATACGACCCCCCGCTGGCCCCGCTGGCCCCTCCCCGCGGCATTTCGCTTGACGGCGGTGCTGTTGCCCCCTCACAATGATTTATGCGGTGTATTTGGTCGGCTGGATCGCCCGCGTGGATCTGTCCCGCCTGCCTTTCGGAGAATCATATGCAGAGCATCATTCAGAAACGCGGCCGAGTCCCGTTCCCCGTTTTCCACACCGCTCTCTGCACCGGACTCGGCCATGTCGTTTGTTTCCCCTTGTTCATCGGGTGTCCGTGTGCGTGACTGGTGTCGCGGCCGGGCGGCTCAATTGGGTGGCTGCCCCCGGCGCAGCTGAGAGCATCACACTTCGGTCTTTCAGTTGAGGACTTCGGTAACATGGAACCACGAACCCGTATAATCCTTCGGACGGTCCTCCGCGTGAGTCTCGGTTTGCTGGTCGCGTTCGTGATAACCGGCATGGGAGCACGGGCCACCCATCCCTCACAGATGACTGCCGGAACAAGTCCGAACCGGCTCCTGGTCCAACGGGCCGGGCAACTTGCGCTGCTTGATCCGGACGGGCAAAACGAGCGAACCGTGACCTTCGACACGCGAAAGTTCATCCTGGACGGCCCGTGCGCGCTTTCCCCGGACGGAACGCACATCGCGGTACTGCTCGGCCTCTTCAACGACGAGGGGCGGTGGCGGCTGTACGTTCGCAAGCCCGGAGAGAAAGGAAATGGGACTGATCTCGAGGTCGGGTGCGAGTCCATCCACTGGTCTCCGGATGGGACGCAACTGGTGTGTCAGGGGTTTCCGGACGAAGCGCCAGGTAAATGGCTCCTGAACGTGCCCGAGGAGACCTTCCTCGTTGACATTGGAACCAAGAAACGCACTCCGCTCAAGTTCCCCAAGGGTCACCTGATCACGGATTGGTCACAGGACGGCCAGTATTTCCTGACCATGAAAATCGACAAGGACATCGACCGCCCGAACAGCCAAATCTATCTGATTAACCGCGACGGCACCGAACACAAGGCAGTGACTGACGGCAAGCAGTTCGCGCTCGATGGCGTCCTTTCGCCGGACGGAAAACAGGTTCTGTATGCCGAAATTCAGATCAAGGACGAGAAGCCCCAACCGATCCAGAAGCTGTTCGTGATCGAGACGGCGACCGGGAAAGCCGCTCCGGTGGAGGACGTACCGCTCAACGGTTTCGTCTTGAGCCACTGTTGGTCCCCGGACGGCAAGCGGATCGCATACATCTGGCGGCAGGTTCTCGAGGGCGATCCGGACGAGATCCGCGAGAAAGAGGCTGAGGCGCACCTGGTCGTGTGCGATCCCAACGGGAAAAACCTCAAGACGGTGCTTTCGGAGAAAGGGAAGGGGCCGAACCACACGAGGCTCATCAATCTGAGTTGGCGCTGACCGGCCGGGCGCCGCTCGGACACCGCCCGCAAGCGCCAGGCCGCACCATTCGCTGCACCGGACCCGGCCACGTAGCGTGTTTCCCGTTGCTCGCTGGTCGTCGTTATCGCCGGGTGCCATGCTCACGGCTTTGCGTGAGCATGCGGGCGTGAATCGATCACCCGGTGGGTAAAGTCCTTCCCTGGTGGTTAATGCATGTCCACCCCAAACGGAGGACATGGCACCCGGCGCTGGTGAACGTGAACCCGCCGACTGTTGGTCCGGCCTGACCACTCGACCGGAATTCTCGGCAATTCGCTTGACGGGGGTGCGGCCGTCCAATCACAATCATCTACGCGGTGGGGTCGGTCGAGCCGATCTCCCGCAGAGACTGGCCGCGATTGCTTCCGGGGTGTACGAACGCTTTCCAATCGCACGGGGTCGGATCTTTCACTGGCCCGGGCGTCGCTGAACTTCGCTGTTCGGCCAAGAGAGGCAGACCATGCGAACGTGGTGTCACTACCTTGCCGCAGTCGGCCTCTGCGTCGTTGCCGTCCTGCTTAGTGGATGCTCAGGTGGGAAGTCGGGACCGGTAACGGTTCGGGTCTGGGCGACCGAGAATCGACAGGTCCATGTCGCGATCCCGGGCGGTGGCGTCTCGGTCTTGGCCGAGGGCCGGCAGTCGTTCTCGGCCAGCTTGGAGGAGGGGTTTGACCTCAAGGGCGAGTCGGCCGCCGGCGAGGGGCGGGCGATCCGGGTCGGGTTGGAGATCGACGCGAAGCGGCCGGTTCGTCTGGAGGTCAGCCGGCTCACAGAGGTCAAGGTCGAACGGGACGGGCAACCCGTGGACCCTGCCACCGAGTTCCCAGCAGGCAAGTACAAGTTGGTGATCGACGGCAAGTTGCCGTGACGGACACAAGGCAGGCCGAACCAGGCGCCGGGTGCCATGCTCACGGCTTTGCGTGAGCATGCGGGCGTGAATCGATCGCCCGGTGAGTAAAGTCCTCCCCTGGTGGTTCCTGCATGTCCACCCCAAGCGGAGGACATGGCACCCGGCGCAAGATAGAAAAATCATGAATGTAGATAATGATTTGCTGAAAAAAAGATTCAATTTGAATATGGAGAGAATCGCTGGCTTGGTAAAGCTTGGATTCTCCGATGTTGTCCCGATGAACTCAACGGCGATCTTTCAGTTCGAGGGGGCCAGATCCGACATTCTTCGTACTGTTATCGTGTTTCTGCACGCTACTTTTGAGGATGTACTGCGCACAATTGCTCGTCAAAGACTTGCTCTTGCAGAATCCAGGATCTTAGATAATATCCCTCTAGTTGGGATATCTAAGTCTGGCCGTCCAGAGAAATTTTCTTTAGGCGCGCTTCATGCACACCGCGAAAAGACTGTTGATCAATTAATTCAAGAATCTGTTGAGAGATACTTGGACAAAGAGAGCTTCAATTCAAGCACCGATGTCGCTGTGATTCTCAGACAGATGGGGATTGATCCTTCACATTTTGATGGCTTATATCCCTATCTTGATCAAATGATGAGAAAGCGTCATCGAATCGTGCATGAAGCCGATCTGGCGAGTCCAAAAGACAGCGCTTCTCCCCCTTGGAGTATGCTCGGCGACTCCCTCAATCTGCTGTTCTGGTTGTTCACCGTTATGACATTTTATGCACAAATATGCGTTTTAATTGATCCAACTGACGAGGTAACTCGTTTGTACGGCGAAAGATGGAGAAAGGCGATTGATCGCACTCGTGAAATTTGTGATGAAATTGTGGCTCTGCGAAATGTACCAGCAGATTCATACATTGTCAACCTCCAAGAAGCGACGGCAAGGCTAAGCGAATTGACTGCGTTCCTCGGCCGTCCCACGATGGAAGAGATGCTCGTGATCTGGAAAAGAATGAAATCGCCAGATGATGGCACGACCGAGGATGAAGCTCGGGCAAACCTTGCCAGCATCTGCCGCGACGACGGGAAGTAGTGAGAGAAATCGCCATTGGCGGCAGGGTGGCCGGGGTTGAGTCTTCGAAACCCCGGTCAGCAGCCTCCCACGTTCGATTCCAAGCAAGATCCGCCGCTCAGGGCCCCTTGTGCATCGAGGCTTCTGTTAGGGATTGGCAACTCCGCTGGGGACGCTACCCCATCATCAATGAACCCATTCACTCGCACCGTTTTTCAGGAGCAAAGGGATAGACTCAGCGGGAGATTGATCCTCGGTATTGCGGAGCAGGAGGTCGCTTTGGGCCGGCTTGCCGGGGTTTAGAAGACTCAACCCCGGCCACCCCGCCGATTGCCGCCTTGACCTCGTCGAGCGGGAAAATCTCTTTCATCTCGTCCCCCTCACGAAAGGTTAATTGTCCATTTGCCGACCGGTAGACCCGCCTGCGCCGGCGGGTTGTCGAGTTCGGCCTCTGCCTCTTCCAACACGGCGGCTTGAAGCCGCTTCATCGTGGCCTGATCGGGGAAGGCACCTCTTGCCCGGAACGACCTCTGAAGTTTGGTTTCCGGCAGGAGCCTGTCTCCCTTCACTTCCACAGATTCAATCACGACCTCAGTGATCCCGTGCCGGATCAGTTCGGCCCGCAACTCGTCGGAAAGCGTCATAGGTCACCAGACTGGTCGTAGGATCAGCAGCGACACCGGATGATACCAGACTACACCATCTAGAGCGTTCCCCGGCTTGCCCCCAATTGGTTCAGCGCCTTCCACACTCGCCACGCGGTTCGGGCGTCGTCCAACCTGCCAACCACACTGCCATAGCGGTTCAGCAGCGGGCCGACCTGCTCGGGGGTTTCCCTCACTGTTATTGTTTCTTCCCTGGCATCAGATTCATTATCGCCAGGCACTCGGTCCGCACGCCGGTGCGGATGCTTGGCTCGGGGAGGGGGGCGTAGGAGTCGGTGTGCATCCCGGGAAGGGGCGGGGCGTCGGGCTTTTGAGCGGCGTCGTACTTCTCCTGGGGGACCGTTCCCAGGAAGTACATGAAGATCGGCACCCCGCCCTGCGAGAGACGGCCGAAATCCTCGGCTCCCATCACCGGTGCCCGAGTCTTGACGTTCTTCTCCCCCAACAGATCCTTGAATAGCGGCACGGTCTTCCGGACCAGGGCCACTTCGTTGAACGTCGCCGGGGTGTACTCGTCCAGATTCACCCGCACTTCCGGAGCGGGGGCGCGGGCACCGGCTGCGGCCGCCTTGGCGATCCGGTCGATCGCCTTGAGAACGTGGTCCCGGACTTCCGTCCGCGTGGTCCGGACCGTGAGTTGGAGTTTCACCTCGTTCGGGATAATGTTGTGCTTCGTTCCGCCGTGGATCGAGCCGACCGTGACCACGCACGGATCGAGCGGATTCACCTCCCGGCTCACGATCGTTTGAAGATCGAGGATAATCCGGGCCGAAAGGACAATTGGGTCGACTCCCGTATGCGGCGAGGCACCGTGGCCGCCCTTGCCCTTCACCAGGATGTCGACGGTGTCCGAGTTCGCCATTGCCAGACCCTCGGTGTAACTGACAACACCCACCGGCTGGAGCGAGTCGGAGTGCAGCGCCAGGGCGAAATCGGGTTTCGGAAAGCGTTTGTAGAGGCCATCTTCCAGCATCATTCTGGCCCCCGCAACAATCTCCTCGGCCGGCTGGGCGATTAGCACCAGCGTCCCGGACCACTGGTCCTTCATCCCCGACAACACCCGGGCCGTGCCGACCCAACACGCCATGTGGATATCGTGGCCGCAGGCGTGCATCACCCCGACCTCGACCCCAAGCCGGTCCTTCATCCGCACCTTACTCGCGTAGGCCAACCCGGTCTGTTCCGTCACTGGTAGGGCATCCATGTCGGTCCGGAGTAACACGACAGGACCCGGCCCGTTCTTCAGCACCGCCACAACCCCGTTCCCGCCGACCTTTTCGGTCACGTCAAACCCGAGTTTCCGCACCTCGTCTGCGAGTCGGGCCGCGGTTTTGACCTCAAACAAGGACAGTTCGGGGTTCGTATGAAGATGCTGGTACAGGGCGACCAGATCCGGGATCTCGCCGTCGAGAGCCTTGTCAATTTTCGTCACTCGTTCCTTGATCGGAGCGTCGGGACCGGCCGCTTTCCCGGCTTCCGGTTGACCGCTGGATGAGCCCGGTGGCGCTGGTACAATCGATGGCCGGCCGGAACTCGATACAGTGAGAGTGGATAGGAGGACTGCGACGAGGGAAGCCCGGAGGTGGAGCATGACGGACCTTTCAGTGAATGTGGATTCGTCGGGGGAGTCAGGGTCAGGGGAGAAAGGGTGGGGAAAATCGCGATTTTCTCCACTCTCGAAGTCACCTCGTAGGCGTATATTGAAGTAGATGTCCCACCGCTTCGCGGCGTCATCCGGGGCTGGGTGCGGCTACTAAGTCGTTCCATCCTTGCGAGTTGCACCTCTCCACCTGCGGGAACCGGCCCGATCTCCTCCGCGTGGGTAGGCGTTATTCAGTCCGGATCTGTTCCACAAGATTCCGGCCAGACCCGCGTTGGTTGCGAAGATCAGGGCAGGTGGAGACCGGCACAATTACCGGAGGAGTGATAACATGGCCTCTAAAGGCCTGACTGTACAGCAACGGAAGTCGATTTTCCACGCGCTCGTTGCCGCGCAAGATACCGGCGGTGTTACCGTCGTGGAGTCGAAAAAGCAGGTCGCTGCGGAGTTCCACATCACCAAGGAACAACTCGACCTGATCGAAAAGGAAGGGGTCGATAAGGATTGGCCCCCTCTGAACGAGTAACAACCGGAGAATCGTTTGCCGCACCCAGGGTGCAGCAATCTCGGCCTCCCTCCGAACGGGGAACCCCTTTGGGTTCCCCGTCGGTCGTATCATTGGATGATTTTTCCCCGCATGGGTCGGTTTGCACCCTCCCGCACCCAACACCGATCTCCTTCATGTTGGACGAGCGGCAGAAGTAAGCATACCCGGTCTTGGGACTTGCCCACGCCGGGCNNGGCCGCCCTCCGCGGCGGCCCGGCTGTCCATGACAGGTGGTCATTCTCCATCTGCCACACGCCTTGGCTCATCTGCATCAGGGGTGACGGATAAGGGGTATTCGGCGATTGTCAGGCCCAGGGTAGGAATCGCTTGCAGCCGCCGCCACCCCAGAGTCACTCGAAGTTCTTCCCCTGCCACGAATTCCGGATCGAGACCGGTTTTCCCAAACGGTCCCGGACAGCAGACCGGATCGAACCCGGGTGCGACGATGTACTGAGCCAATCCGGGGTTGCACCGGATGTGCCGTTCACGCGACAGATGCAGCCGTTCGAGAGGGATCTCCCCCAGAACGTACCTCAAATAGAGGTCCGATTCCGTGACGGCCTCCACGTCCTGGTCGCACACCGCGCAGCGGTAGCCTTCGTCACATTTCGCCAATGTCGCGTCCCACCGGCCGAATGCTCCACTAACGGGAACTCCCTCGGAGTGTATGATATCCAGAACGAACCCCCGGTGTTGGGCATTCGAGGGGAGTCGATGGGTGTGATGGACCGGTTCCGGCTCGATGGGCGGACTGCCCTGGTGACTGGCGGGAGTCGTGGGCTGGGCCGGGCGATGGCACACGCTCTTGGCGAGGCCGGGGCCGACCTGATCCTCGTCGGCCGTGACCCTGAGGCTCTCGACGCCGCGCGGGCGGAACTGGTGTCCCTCGGACGACGTGTGGACACGATCCCCGGAGATGTGGGAACACCTGAGGGCGCGACCGCGGCCTGCGACGCGGTGTTGCAACTCGGTCGGCCGGTCGACGTCTTGGTCAACAACGTGGGTGGCCGGCGGCTCGACCTGCCGACGGAGGACTTTCCGCTTGCCGACTGGCAACGGCTGATCGACCTGAACTTGACGAGCGCTCTATTGTGCTGTCAGAAGATCGGCAAGGAGATGCTCACTCGGGGCCGGGGCGCGGTGGTGAACGTGACCTCGATCGCAGGGCCGATTGCGATCAAGGGCATACGGGGCCGGCATTACGAGACCGCCAAGGCCGCGCTGACCGCCCTGACGAAATCGCTGGCGGCGGACTGGGCCGACCGTGGGGTACGCGTGAACGCGATCGCCCCCGGGGTGTTCCTCACTGCCCCCAACCGTCGGTGGTTCGGGGAGAAGCCCAACTTTCGGGAGTTGTTCGAGGCCCACATCCCGATGGGCCGGTTTGGTGAACCAGACGAACTCGGCCCGGCGGCCGTGTTCCTCGCCAGCGATGCGAGTAGTTACATCACCGGAGCGACCCTGGTTGTTGATGGCGGATATACGCTCTGGTAACAGTTTAAAGTTTAAGAAGTTTAATGTTTAAAGTGTTTGGAATGGAACACCACTGGTTTGAGGTATCGGAGTTTAAAGTTTAAGAAGTTTAAAGTGTTTGTCTCGTTCCCACGCTCCGCGTGGGAATGCCGTTTTCGACGCTCCGCGTCGTGGCCTGAACAGACCGGAGGCGTGATCGGCGATTTGGCAGACGTTGTCCCCAGCGTGTTGCCCCACACCCGCGGAGCGGGGGAAGAACGATTCCCACGCGGAGCGTGGGAACCAGGGGATAATATCTTTGGTGTCGCTGTTTTGAACTTTAAACTCTTTAAACTTTAAACTTTAAACTCCAAAATAATTATGGCTCTCCCACTAGTTGCGATTGTCGGCCGACCGAATGTTGGCAAATCATCGTTGTTTAACTGGCTGGCTGGAAAGCGGATCAGCATCGTTGACCCCACCGCCGGGGTCACCCGCGACCGGGTGTCCACGGTCACTCAGGTGGGCGACCGGTTCTTCGAGTTGATGGACACCGGCGGGATCGGCATCGTCGATGTGGATGACCTCACCGCCGATGTCGAGCGACAAATCCAGTACGCGATCGATGCGGCTTCGCTCGTGGTCTTTGTCGTCGATATCCGCGATGGGGTGGCTCCGCTGGATGAGGACGTGGCGGCCAAACTCCGCGTGATCGGCAAGCCGGTGGTCTTCGTTGCCAACAAGGCGGACACGGACAAGATCGCGTCACAATCGGGCGAGTTCTATCGCCTCGGGTACGGGGAACCGATCCTGGTCAGCGCCGACCAGAAACTCGGCAAGCAGGATCTGCTCGATGCGATTGTTGCGAGCCTCCCGGCAGACAACGGCGATGCCCCACCCGACGACCCGGCCTTGAAGCTGGCGATCGTCGGCCGTCGGAATGTTGGCAAGAGCACATTCATCAACAGCCTGGCCGAAGCGGACCGGGTGATCGTCTCGGAGGTTCCGGGGACCACCCGGGACAGTATCGATGTGCGATTCGAGCGAGACGGGAAGTCGTTCGTTGCGATCGACACGGCCGGGGTTCGGAAGAAGACGAGCATGGAGAGCGATATCGAGTTCTACAGTCTCCACCGGGCCGAACGGTCGATCCGCCGAGCGGATGTGGTGATGCACTTCTTCGATTCGCGGCACCGGATCGGCCGTGTCGACAAGCAACTGGCGGAATACATCCTGGAGGAGAACAAACCGGCGATCTTCGTGGTCAACAAGTGGGATCTCGTCAAGGACGTGATGCCGACCGAGAAGATGGGCAAGTACATCCGGACCGTGTTCTCGATGCTCGACCACGTCCCGATCGCCTTTGTCACCGCGAAGAAGGGGAAGAACGTCCTGCGGTTGCTTCAACTCGCGATCCAGTTGCACAAGCAGGCCGGCACGCGAGTGGGCACCGGGGATCTCAATCGCTGTATCCGCCAGGCCATCGAGGCGAATGCCCCCAAGATCCGCAACAATCGCCAGCCGAAGATCTTCTACGCCACTCAGGTGGGAGCGCACCCGCCCACGATCGTTCTGTTCACGAATGGTCCGGAACTCTTCGACGACACCTACGTCCGCTATCTCACGAAAGTTCTCCGGGACACGTTCCCCTTTTCCGAGGTCGCGATCAAGGTCGTGTTGCGAGCGAAAGGGGAGAGTAATGGGAAGGCTGCGGTCCTCCAGGCTGGGGGAGATCCGGACGCCGAGTTGATGGATGCGACCGAAGAGGTGCCGATCGTCCGGAAATCGACGGCACGACCTGAGAAGACCAAGCGATCAAAGCCGGTCAAGGAACTGGCCGGGGACAGCAGCGCGGTCGTCGCACCGAAACCGCCCCGGAAGAAGAAACCTCAGCCGGAATCCGAGACGTGGGATCTATAAGCCGCGAGATGAACAGCCGGGCCGCCACGGAGGGCNNGGGGCCACCCTCCGTGGCGGCCCGATGTGGGCAAGTCCCAAAACCGGGTCAGCTTTTTCCTGCCCAACGCCTTGTGTGAGATCCGCTCACACCTCATCCACGACGGTCACGGGCGGGGGCTTTGGGGCGTCGAGGTCGGCGGTGTCGAGCCGGCACTCGGCCTGGAGTTGGCGGAAGATCGTCACTGTCTCCCGGATACCGTCTTCGAGTGATGTCTCTGGCATCGCTCCCAGGTCACGTTCAAGCCCCGCATCCGAGAGATCGTAGGCGATCGCGATCTGCGTGGTTCCGAAGGTCACCAGTTGACCAGCTTCAGGGAGGACGCGACTGAGAACCGCGTGAAAGTCGGCGAGTGTGACCACCGCGCCGCGGAGGTTGTAGCTCTTCGCTCCGGTGTAGGGTCGCTCCAGACAGAGCACAAACGTCTTCGCCACATCGTCAACGTACTGGAAGTCGGTCCAGCCGCCGAAGTTGATGTGGTACGGCCGACCGAGCAATACCGATTTGATCGCCTTCGTTGGCTCGCTCGTCATCCCCAGATCCCGACCGACCCCGTACACCGTCCAGGGCCGCAATCCAATGCTCGAAATCCCGTTGTCCTGGAAATAGATCCGTGCGTTTCCCTCGTTACTGCATTTGAACACACCGTAGTGGGTACTCGGGACAAGCGGGACATCGTCTCCGAGCGGCCAGTCGAACATGCCCCCATCCCCAGGCTGAGGATACTTGTCCGGAGCGCCGAACACCGCCGCCGAACTGGCGTAGACGAGCCGCTGTACCTGTGTCCCGGCGGCCTTCACCGCCTCGAACGCCGCAAGCGTTCCCAACACGTTCACCTTGGCCCCGAGGATCGGATCGGCCCGGCAGGTGGGAACCTGGAGCCCGGCGAGGTGGATGATGTGCGTGATCCCGTATTTGGTGATCGCCGCCGACAGGGCCGGCAGGTCGGTCACGTCGCCCGGGACGAAGGTCACCTGCATGACCTTCTCTTCAGGCAAGATGAGCCGCAAACGGCGACGATCCTCTTTGAGGTCGTACACCCACACCTGATCGCTGCGAGCGAGTAGGTTGCGGATGATCCAGGCCCCTATGAAGCCGTAGCCGCCGGTGATCAACACGCGCATCAGGAACTCCAAAACGATTCCGACCGGAGAGAACCGAACCCCCAACCCCCTTCACACGGTCGCCAGAGGGAGGGGCAAGGCCGATTCGCCGCGGTAGATCGTGCGAATCCGCTCCCGGGTCAGGCCGAGGCTCTTGTCGAACCGGCTCAACTTCATCCCCTCGATACTGGTATCGTGACTGGAGAGATGCCTCAGCAGCACCACATCGGCTGTGAGTTCCGCATCGAGTTCCTTGCGGAACTGCCTGCGAACCAACCGCAGCGCACCCGCCGGTCCGGGATACCGCGAATGGGCGTAAGTGATCGATACCACCTTCGTCGTCGCCGCGTCCACTGGAACGAAGAAGATGTACAGCCGCCACCGGATCATGCCCTGGCGAGTCCCGTCCGGCGAGGTCCACCAGTGGTCAACGACGTTGTAGATCGGGGAGAAGTGGACCGTCCAGTCGTCGTGGAACAGGTCGCCCGGATAGGCGCCGAAGTACCACGCATAGAGCCAGTTGAATCGCTTGCTCGGACCGGCATTCACCACCCGGACAGTGGTCTCGGTCGGCTCATACCGGACGGTCACCTCATGCATTCGAGCAAGGTCGTAGCCGAAGGTCCGGTGGACGGTCGCGCTGTGTTCGATTTCGTTGAAATTGTCGACAGTCAGTTCCAGCGGAGCAGGTACAGTGTGAATCAGGGTGCAGATGGGGAGGTAGCCGGGCATCGAAACATCGGGGAATGTCGCCTGGCTCCCTCGCGTCTTGACCCAGATGAGTCCGTGGTCCTCGCGAATGTCGAAACTGGTGGTGCAGGCGGACATCTTCGGTGTGCCGGGGCTCTCCCCGTTGCCCGCCGTATCGTATGACCAGCCGTGGTAGGCGCAGCGCAGGCGATCACCGACGACCGTGCCAGCGCTGAGTTTGAGCTTTCGGTGCGGGCACGCATCGGCCACCGCCCCAAGCCCGCCCGATGCTGTCCGGAAGACTGCCAGGGGCTGCCCAGCGATGGTCACCGCGACCGGTTTTCGCCGCACCTCGCCGGATTTCAGCACCGGGTGCCAGTGGTCCAACATCCCCATGTTCAGCCCTCGCCCACGTCGTGTCTTACCCCGCATCGCCAGATGGGGTCAGCGGGCGGCCAGTGGGAGGGCCGATTCGCCACGGTAAATGGTCTTGATCCGCTCACGGGTCAAGCCGAGAACCTTGTCGAAGCGACTGAGTTTCAGCCCTTCGATCCCCGGATCGTAGTCGGCCAGGTGATAGAGCATGTCCACATCCGCCTGGACTTCCTCATCAATCTTCCGCCGCAGGAGCCACCGGACCAGCCGCAAGCAGCCGGCCGGGCCAGGGTAGCGGGACTTTGCATACGTGAGCGATACGACCCGGGTGGTCCTGCCGTCGATTGGAACGAAGAAGACGTAGAGCCGCCACCGGACCATCGACTCCCGTGACCCATCGGGAGAGGTCCACCAGTGGTCGAACACCGAGTAGACGGGCGAGAAGTGGGTCGTCCAGTCGTCGTGGAAGAGATCCCCCCGGCGGACGTTCAGGAGCAGGCCAAAGAAGCGATTGATCCGCTTCGTCGGGCCGGCATTCACTACCCGGACGGTGGTCTCGGTCGGCTCGAACCGGACACTCACCTCGTGCATCCGGTCAAGGTCGTATCCGAACGTCGCGTGGACGGTGCCGCTGTGCTCGATTTCGTTGAAGTTATCGACGGTCAGTTCCAGGGGGGCGGGGATCGTGTGAATCAGGGTACAGATGGGGAGATAGCCGGGCATCGAAACATCGGGGAATGTCGCCTGACTGCCGCGGGATTTCACCCAGATGAGCCCGTGGTCCTCGCGGATGTCAAAACTGGTGGTGCAGGCGGACATTTTCGGAGTGCCGGGGCTCTCCCCGTTGCCTGCCGTATCGTATGACCAGCCGTGGTAGGCGCAGCGCAGGCGATCACCGACGACCGTGCCAGCGCTGAGTTTGAGCTTTCGGTGCGGGCAGGCATCGGCCACAGCCCCAAGCCCGCCCGATGCTGTCCGGAAGACTGCCAGGGGCTGTCCGGCGATCATCACCGCGACTGGCTTTCGCCGCACGTCACTGGATTTCAGCACCGGGTGCCAGTGGTCCAATATCCCCATCCAAAACCTCTTGCCGAAGGGGCATGATGCTCCGCTCGACCACGTCAGAGACTGAAACCTAACCCCCCAACCCCCTTCCCTAAAAAGGAAGGGGGAGCCAGAGGCCGATTTTCCCCCTCCCTCGGGGGAGAGGTTCTCTCCGGCGGTCCTCACAAGGGATTAGTGTAGGATAATCATCCTACGGTGAGCGACAAGAAATCCGCCGCCAGGTGACTGGGTGGGCTTCCCTCGCTGCTCGACTCGGTACAATATCCGGATGTTTACAGGACTGGTGCAAGCGCTCGGGACAGTCCGGGCGGTCGAAGACGACGGTAACGGCGGGCGACGGTTTGGGGTCGCCGAGCCGGCGATCGCCCGACGTCTGGCGATTGGCGAGAGCGTGGCGGTGGATGGTGCGTGTATGACGGTGGTTGCCCAACACACCGACTGGTTCGTGTTCGAAGCCGGTCCGGAGAGTCTCGCCCGAACCACCCTCGCGGACCTCTCACCCGGGGATCGGGTCAATCTGGAGCGAGCGCTGCGAGCTGGGGATCTGCTGGGCGGGCACTTCGTCTCCGGGCACATTGATGGGGTCGGCAGGGTGATCGAACGCATCCCCAGCGGCGAGTGGGAGACCGTCTGGTTCGCCTTCCCTCCGACCTACGGCGAACTGCTCGTCGAGAAGGGGTCGATCGCGGTGGATGGGGTCAGCCTGACCGTCGTCGATGTCCGGGACGACCGGTTCAGTGTGATGCTGATCCCGCATACCCGCAGTCACACCACCCTCGGGCTGAGGCCAGCGGGAACAGTAGTCAACCTGGAATTCGACCTGCTCGCCAAGCACGTCCGAAAACTGGTCAAGAGTATGGCGGAAAATGCAATGGCCCGCAGATGACGCAGATCGGGACGCAGATTAAAATGATCAAACTAAATTGTCTGATCTGGATTTCATCTGCGCCGAAGTCTGCGTCATCTGCGGCCCATTGCTTCTGTGCTTCATCTGCGGGCCAATGTATTATCATTACCTGACTGAGAGACATGAGCGACACCGTTAACCCAACACCCCCTGCCCCCGCTGCCCCTGTCCCATCGGCGCGGCAGACGCTCTCTTACCTCCGCCGGCTCTTCGACGGATTCGGGTTAGAGGCCAACAAAAAGCTCGGCCAGAACTTCCTGATCGACCTGAATCTGGTTGACCTGATTGTCCGGGCCGCCGAACTCGACCGGTCCGATTCGGTTCTTGAGGTCGGCACCGGAACGGGCTCACTGACCGCCCGCCTGGCCGACATTGCCGGCGCGGTCTGTACCATCGAGATCGACAAGAACCTCCAACCGGTTGCGCGGCAAGTCGTCGGCGACCGGCCGAACGTGCGGTTCCTGTTCGGCGATGCCCTGGCGAAAAAGAATGAACTGAACCCCGACATGCTCTCAGCGTGGGACGAGGTGACCGCTGCAAGCCACTGTCCGCGCCGGAAATTGGTCGCCAACCTTCCGTATGTGATCGCGACCCCGCTCATCAGCAACCTGCTCATCGCGGGGGTTCCACTGGAGCGGATGGTGGTGATGGTGCAGTGGGAGATCGCCGAGCGGTTGCGGGGAACAGTCGGGACAAAGGACTACAACGCGTTGAGCGTGCTGGTTCAGAGCGTCGCGGACGTGGAAGTGGTGCGAAAAGTTCTCCCGGGGAACTTCTATCCGCGGCCAAAAGTGGACTCGGCGATCGTGAAGATCGTCCCTAACGCCGAGAAACGGGCCAAGGTCGGGGACGTGACGCGATTCCGGGTGTTCCTCCGCGATCTGTATGTTCACCGGCGGAAGAACCTGCGACAGGCCCTCACCGGGTGGCCCTCCGGGCGCAAGGATAAGGACGTGGTGGACGCCAAGCTCAAGGAGTTGGAGATCGATGGGACGGTCCGATCCGAGGCCCTTGATGTCGAACAGCACCTCCGACTGGCCGCGGCTTTCGGGTAACGAAACGACCCCAGGGCGATGCCCTGGGCTAAATACTCTCACCCTTTCAGGGTGAAAACCAACAGGTGAGGTCTTCAGCCTGAAAGGCTGAGAGTTCTTAGCCCAAGGCAACGCCCTGGGTTCCGATGGGCAACGCCCTGGGTTCTGATGGGCAACGCCCTGGGCATCGCAGACGCCCAGGGCTTCCCTTCACCGGCTCACGACCTTGTAGTCGTAGGTGTCCTTGTCACCGAGCGTGACCTGCTTGTGGTAAACGGCCTTCCCATCCCCGGCCCCGAGATAGAGAAACCACTTCCCGGCCGGGAGTTTCAGGTCGAATTCGCCAAATGGGTTCGCGGTTACGTACTCCCGTTGGTCCTTGTTGTCCGCGTTGACGAACACCAGCCTCGCCCCGGGTCGGGGTGTGAGTTGGTCGGGCATCACCACTTCTCCGCGGACGATCACCGGTCCGGAGCGGGAGGTCGTCTTGTCCGGGCGGAGCTTCGGGCCCCCATTCGGGGTCGCTCGCGGGTACGACATCCCGGGCGGGGTGACAGGGACCATCGGCGACGGAATGTTATCCGTCTGGCCAATTGTCGGAGGGTTCTCACGCAGTTGTTCAACCGACGGCCCGGCGGGCGGGATGAACGGGGGCGCTCCGGAGGTGGTCGGCGGGCAGGCCGGTTCGGGCGGATAGTAATACGTCACGACCGGTTGTCGGACGGTGACTGGCCGCAGGGACGTGACCGGAACCATCGCACACCGCTCGACATAACTGGTCACCGCGTTGCACTTCGACCGCATGCGGTATGAGGTGGTCGGTGTGCAGACCTTCTGTGGGCAGCCGGTGCAGGGGTCGTAATACGTTGTGTACTTGTATTCCGTCACCGGTTCGTAGTAGTAGCTCGTGTAATTCTTGGTGACCGCTTCGTAATAGCTCTTGCGGACGTACTCGGTGACTGGCTGGTAGTAACACCGCTGAACGTAGCTGACCCGGACTTCGGGCTGCTGCGGGCAGGCGGCCTCAGGCGGGGCGTAGTAGCTGGCCCGGGGCTTGTTGCAGTCGTTGCAACACACCTGGAACACATTGTTCCAGGCAGCGCTGGCGGTCCCGATCGGGCCAAGGATCCCGCACGCAGCGAGGGCCAGCGCGGCAGGCAATCGCGGAAAGAGTGTCATGGTGGTCGGTCTCCCGGGGTGGGGTCTCCTTCCCGGCCGGCCGGCCGGGTCCGTTCGGTATCCTGCTCCCTGGCGTGGCAACACCCGGTCCGAACGTCATCACAATCCAGCGTAATCCGCCTGCCGCTCGCCACAATCAGATTCGGGCCTCCGCGTAACCCCAAATTCCTGCGGTTGCCGTCATATCCGGCAAGGACATCATATCTCGCAGGGCTTCGCCAAATTCCGGCAGACTTATCGGGTTAGATAAGATGGGCGATTGACTTGTAAAAAGGAAAGAGTGGCGAAATGGGAGGCCATCGTCTGATCCACGAATCCCGTCGGCAGTCCAGTTAGAACTCGTCCAAGATCAAAACTGTGGCCAACACGCCAGCGGTGTGGCCGGGGGTTGAGTCTTCGANNGCGTGCCGGGGTTTCGAAGACTCAACCCCGGCCACCCATCATCGTTCCATGCAGGGCCAATACGGGCTGGAAGCCCGTGCCAGCGATTGCACGGCTTTGATTCTCGACAACTCCTTACCGGTCTGCACCCGGGTGTCACCTTCGGATTGCATCCGCGGAGCCGATTCGTTTAGCATCACCGTTCGGTGGATCCCTGCGGCGGGCATGGAGGCTCGGCGATGCGACGTGTTCTCTTCAGTGTGGTGATGGTGACCTTCGTTAGCGCAGTGGCTGTGACCTTCGGCCAGCCCCCGACTCCCCCACTTCCCGTACCCGTTCCTCTGCCCCCCCCAACCAACCCCACTCCGCCACTCGCACTGCCCCCGGCCGTGACCGGCCCCACAACCCCTCCTGTCCCGACGACCTTGGCCGCGCCAGCCGGGTGGACCACAACTGTTCCAAGCACCCGCCCTGCTTCCGGTGGTCCGCCTCCCGAGTCCCCACTCGCGGCCTTCGAGCCGCTCGCGGCTTTCCCACAAACCACCCAGAGGGCCGTTCGTGCGGTTCTCCTGGGATCGAACTGGATGCTGCGGATGAACCAGCCGCATGGGCGGTTCATCCCGGGCTACCGCCCTGCCCTCCGTCAGCCGACAGATGGGGACCACGACATGAATCAGGTGTGTACGGCCCTCGCGCTGGCCCAGGCTGCGAAGTTCGCCGGGGACGACCGCCAGGCCACCATCGCCAGCCAGGCGATTCTTTCGCTCCTGGCGGTCACTCGGGTGGACCCCGCCGACCCCGACTGCCGGGTTCCCGTCGCCTCATCCCTGACATGCAACCGCGTCGGCTTTGCAGCGGTCCTGGCCCTGAGCATTTACGACCTCCCGGGGGCGGACGAGCGGTTGACTGCCGAGGCCGAGCGGCTGTGCGGATTCCTCCGCAAGCAATTCTGCCCCAATGGCTCGATCCATTGTAACGACGGGCCGATCGAGCCGACCCCCAAGATCGACCCGACCAAAGTGACGGAATTCCCGGGCTACGCCCTCCAGGCGATCATGGCGAGCCACCGGGCGCGGCCAGCAGCCTGGAAGACGGAAGCGGTTGCGAAAGCCGTCTCGCACTATCGAGGCTGGTTCAAGGCGAACCCAAGCCCGAGGCTCGCTGCGACCCTGACCCCAGGGTTCGCCGACTTGGCCCGCCAGGCCGGTTCGGCCGAGGCCACAACAGCGGTGTTCGAGATGAATGACTGGCTCATCAGCCTCCAGTATCCGTCGACCGACCCGCGGCACCCGATGTGGTTGGGAGGATTCCGGGGCTGGGTGAACGGGCAGCAGACCGAGACCGAGCCCGGCTGCGAGTGCGGAGCGTATCTCCAAAGTCTCGCCTGGGCATACGAACTCAGTCGCCGGGGAACGGATCTGACCCGGGCGGAGCGCTATCGCCAGGCGGCCCAGGACGCCGCCCACTTCCTCACCGAACTCCAGTATACCGAGCTGAACACTCGACACTTTGAAAACACCTTCCGGGCGAACGTGGTAATCGGTGGGTTTCACCAATCCCCAACAGATGGGAACCTTCGCGTGGAGTCGTCGGCGTGGGCCGTGACGGGTCTCCTGCGATTTCTGACATCCGGGGCCGAACGAAACTGAAATTCGCCACCCACGCGATGCCCTGCATGCCAGCCAAAGGTGTCACCCATGCCAACCGTGTGCGTTGCCCTGGGGTCACTGGAGCAGGAAAACACACGGGGTTCGCCTGGACCGGTGCAATGCACGGGGTTCCCTCAAACCCTTGGACCACACTCGGACCTTGAAAGGAGGAATCGCAGCGATCCGCCCGGCTGTGATCGCTACACTAAGGGTTCCCAAAGGTCTGGATTCACCCGGCACAATCCAGGCATGGGGCGTTTTCCTTCCGATTCCTCCTGCATCGTTCTCCATCCGTATAATCTGCCCCCACGGACATACCCCGGCAGTCCGGGCCGGGTTCTTGAGCGGATGCTGAACCGATGACCAGCGAACGGCCCCTGCCACGCCCGAAATGCCGGCCCCTGATGGGGGTGCGCGTGGTCGGGACCGGAAAGTATGTCCCGGACATGGTGGTTGGGAACGACCACCTGCACGCCCGGCTCGGGTTCGACTCGGACTGGATCGTGAAGCGGACCGGCATCCTGGAACGCCGCCATGCTGCCCCTCACCAGGCGACCTCCGACCTGTGCGTCGAGGCCGCGAACGACCTGTTCGCCAAGACCGGCCGATCAGCGAAGGATTGCGACCTGCTGGTCCTCGGCACCTTCACTCCGGATATGTCGTTCCCATCGACCGCCTGCCTCGTCCAGGACCGGCTCGGGCTTATCGGTCCGGCGATCGAGGTCGAAGCGGCCTGCGCGGGGTTCATGTACGCCCTGATCACTGCCGCCGCGTATGTGAAGGCCGGGTTGAGCGACCGGGCACTGGTGATTGGTGGGGACACGAATAGCCGTGTGCTGAACCCGGACGACATCAAGACGTATCCCCTGTTCGGGGACGGGGCCGGCGCGGTGTTCGTCGAACCGGGCGCTCCGGACCAGGGCTTCCTCGCTTACAGCATGGGCTCGGACGGATCCGGCGGGCCGCTTCTCCAGCGGGAGATCTGTGGGAGCCGTACCCCACCCAGCGCGGACGGGATCACAGCCGGCAAGCACTTCATGTACATGGACGGGCGGGCAGTGTTCCGCTGGGCCGTCGACATCCTCTGCGACACCATCCAGGATGTGCTCTCGGCGGCCGACCTGACCACTGCCGATGTCCACCTGTACGTTGTCCACCAGGCGAATATCCGGATCATCAACGCGGCGATTGATGTGCTGAACATCCCCCGTTCGAAGGTGTTCAACAACCTGGACCGCTATGGGAACACGTCGGCCGGGTCGATCCCGATCGCCCTGGACGAGGCAGCCGCGGAGGGTCGGTTCAAGCCTGGCGACATCGTCCTGCTGAGCGGCTTCGGTGCCGGCCTCGCCTGGGGTACAGCGGTCATGCGGTGGTAACGGATTTGGCCCGCAGTGAGCAGAAATGGGCCGCAGATAACGCAGACCTACGGACGCAGATAAAATCTTGATTAAAATCGACTTGGTTTTATCTGGATTTCATCTGCGTCCGTAGATCTGCGTCATCTGCGGCCCATTGCCTTGGTCTTGATCGAATCTAAAGCCACCACATCACCCTCCGCTTCCACGCAATCCACAACAAACGATTCACGAGCCTGTAGCATTTGTGCGACAATATGCGAAAATGGTGGCATCCACGGAAGGATTGCGGCCGCGTCGGGGCTTGCGCACTGGAGTGCCCCGCAAACGTCTCTGGCCATCGATCGATCCGGAGGACTCCCGTGAAAGATCCCGCCGTTGCCCTGACCCGCCGTCGGCTGCTGGCTTGTGGTGGCGCTGCACTGGGTCAGTGTCTTGTTGAACCGTGGCGAGCCCAGGCGGCAAGCCCCCCCGCTGCAATCACGTCGAAGCCGATCCACTCCTGCATCTTGATCTTCTCCTACGGTGGTCCCAGTCACATCGATACCTTCGACCCGAAGCCCAACGCTCCCGCCGAGGTTCGTGGCGAGTACCGCACGATCGCCACATCGGTGCCCGGTGTCAGGGTGTGTGAACACTTGCCGCGGACCGCGCGTCTCGCAAACCGCCTGGCCCTTGTTCGCAGCCTGCACCATCCGATGCGGAACCACAACTCCGCCGCTGCCGAGACACTCACCGGCCGGACTCCCGCGGGTGGCGACCAGGAACTGCTCAGCGACGACCCCCGCGGCGTGCCGACACTCGGTTCGGCCGTCAGCTACGCACTCGGTACGCGGGCACACATCCTGCCGTATGTTGCGCTGCCCTACACCATGTATAATGTGGTCCAGTTGCCGGGACAGGCACCGGGACTGCTTGGCGGCGGCTACGACCGGTTCCAGGTCGATGTCGATCCGAACACCCCTGACTTCCACCTCGCAGCGTTCGACGGCGCAGCCAATCTCTCCGCCCGCGCGTCCCTGCTTCGTCGGCTCGATCATGCCTCGCCAGACGGCCACGCAACCCAGCCCGAAATCTACCGGGAACGCGCTCTGCGACTGCTCGCGTCCCCCGAGGTGCCCCACCTCTTCGACCTCCAGCAGGAGCCCCATCGGCTGCGCGAGCGATACGGCCGACACCGACTCGGCCAGAGCCTTCTTCTGGCCCGTCGCCTGGTAGAAGGCGGGGTCAACTTCGTCGCTGCGTTCGACGGCAGGGTCAACGGTCAGGAGGAGAACTGGGACAGCCACACGCAACTGTTCGCGCGGCACCGTCAGCTTATCCCGCCGAGTGATCAGGCGATCTCGGCTCTGATTGAGGATCTCGACGCCCGCGGCCTTCTGGACACGACGCTGGTGGTGGCGTTGTCCGAGTTCGGCCGCACGCCGCGGATCAACAAGAGCGCGGGGCGGGATCACTGGCCCGACTGCTACACGGCCGTCCTCGCGGGCGGTGGGGTGACTGGCGGAGCGGTGCATGGAGCGAGTGACAAGATCGGTGCCTACCCCGCCTTCGACCCGGTGACCCCCGCCGACCTGGCGGCAACGATCTTCTGGCGGTTCGGCATCGACCCCGCGAAGGAAGTTCAGGACCAGACCGGCCGACCTTTCCGCCTGAGCGAAGGCGAACCGATCCGGAGGGTGTTTGGGGCCTGATACAGACCCTGCTAAGGCTGTCACATTTCAGGAGCGAGCATCGATATAACGGGAGGGCGAGGCTCCTGCCGAGCGTGAAGCTGGTGAGGCTCGGCAGGAGCCTCGCACTGGGCTGTTCAAAAGTCGTCCTTGACTGGATTTATTGCTGATCCGACTTTTGTTGCGCTTTTTTGGGGGNNGGAGCCTCGCCCTCCCATATATACGTCCAATCGTCTCTCCGTAGATGCGAGAGCCTCAGCGCGTTCCTGTATGAGGGACCGGCATACCGACGCTTCTGACACCGTTGGATCTTCCCCCAGATCAAGTTACCCCACCGGCACAACCGATACAGAATCGGTGGGGACACTCCGCGCGTCGTTCCGGCGAGCCCGTACCAGTGAGTGCGGGTGGGACGCCCGGGGGCTCATCCCCCGGGGGGGTGGACTCATTGTCTGCGCGCTGCTCGCCAGTACCGGGTGTTCCAACGCACGGTTCCTGAGCCGCACCTGCCCCCAACCCCCCGATCCTGCCACCGCCGCCGCGACCCCCGCGCCCGACGTTCGTTACCGAGTCGGGTGCCCCGATGTGCTCGAAGTCGCGTTTGCCGATCACCCGGAGTGGGATGTGTACGTTTCGGTCGACCTGGATGGCCGCTTGCCGCTGGTGTACCCCGGTCGGACGCGCGCGGAGGGACTCACCCTCGACGAGATTCGCGACGACCTCGCCCAACAGGCTGGCGCTGCCCGCGACCGGGTGCGAGTCAACCTCGCCTCAGCGAGAAGTCATGAGGTCTACGTTCACGGTCCATTGCGAGGGCGCACCCGGGTCGTCCCGTACCAGGGGCCAGAGCCCGTGATCGACTTCCTGAAACGGGTCGGTGGGCTGCCCCCAGGATCGCGGCTCAATCAGGTGTACATTGTTCGCCCGAACGTCACCGAGTGTCGGCCACCAGAAGTGTTCCGGGTCAATGTCCCGGCGGTGCTGCTCGACAACGACCAGGGAACGAACTTCCCGCTTCAGCCATCTGACCAGGTTTATGTGGGGGAGACCCGTTGCTCGACCTTCGCCCGAAACCTCCCGACCTGGCTCAGCACCGCCTACCGGAGAATCACGGGGTTGCTCCCCGACGACTGGTGGCCGTTTGGGCATCAGCCCTAGAAGCGCCCAGGGTTTCCGCCCAGGGCTAAGAACGAATGCCCCATCCGGGGCGAAAAATGACCTGTTTCCGCGTCCCTGTTCGGTTTGACTTTTCCCCCGGGGTGAGAGTATCTTCCCGGGCCGCTGCCGCTTCTGACCCGGCAAAGGATTGCCGCACTGTGACCAGTCTGGTATTGCCCGCGTACAATCCGGGTCCGCTTGTCGTCCAGACCTGGGACGCCGTCTGCCGTTTCCTCGCTGAGCGGGCGGCCGCGTTCGACCCGTGGGAGGCCGTGTTTGTCCTGGATGGGTGCTCCGACGGGACCGACGATCTCCTGGCCCGTCTGGCCGAGACCGCCAGCCCGCGCCTGCGCGTGGTCAGCTACCCGAAAAACCGGGGGAAGGGTCACGCTGTCCGGACCGGGCTCCTCGCGGCCCGTGGGGCGTTCCGTGTGTTCACCGATGTCGATCTGGCGTACCCGTTTGCTGACGTCGTTCGGGTGGCCGAATCGCTCAAGGCCGGGGCCGATGTGGTGGTCGCGTCCCGGGCGCATCGCGAAAGCCAGGTCACACTTCCGGTTGGGGTTCTGGGGTATGCGTTCCGTCGGCACCTCCAAAGTCGGGCGTTCGGAGCGGTCACTCGGTTGCTCCTACCCGTTGCCCAGCATGACACACAGGCCGGGCTCAAGGGGATGACTGCGGCAACGGCTGAACGGGTTCTGCCGGCCCTCCGGTGCGATGGGTTCGGGTTTGACTGCGAACTGTTGACGGCCTGCTCGCGATCGGGTATTCCGGTTGCCGAATTACCGGTTCACGTCCGGTACGACACCACCGCCAGCACGACCGGGTTCCGGACCACCCTCAGGATGCTCCGGGAGCTGTGGCAGATTCGGCGGTGGTGGCGGAACCGGTCGGTCCCGATACCGGCTCCGTCGGCCGAACCGATCCGGCTCCCGAGGGCAGCGTAATGGCCCCCGGAGCGAACTACGCCCGCCCCGCGTGGCCGGCATTCCGGCCCACGCCGGTCGAGAGGCATCCCCCTTGACTCGCACCCTGCTTGTCACAGCCGACGACTTTGGGATCGGCCCGGAGACCTCTCGCGGCATTCTCGACCTCGCTGCGCGCGGGGTGGTCACGTCTACCGTCCTGCTTGTCACTTCGCCCTACGCGGCCGAGGCGGTTCGAGCCTGGAGGATGGCCGGACAACCACTCGAGCTCGGGTGGCACCCCTGCCTGACACTCGACTTCCCGGTTCTGCCCCGCGCAGAGGTTCCTTCGCTCGTCAGGCCAGACGGGCGGTTCCACGGTCTGGGCGAACTGCTCAAGCGGCTGGTGTTGGGGGAAGTCCGGCGGGCGGATGTCGAAGCCGAGTTGCGCGCACAATACCGACGGTTCGTCGACCTCGTTGGTACTCCGCCCGGAAACGTGAACGCCCACCATCACACCCACGTCTTCCGCCCGATCGGGGATGCCCTTCGAAGGGTTCTTCGGGACACCTGCCCCGGGACATTCGTTCGTCGGGTGATAGAACCGCTCCGCACACTTTGGGGTGTTCCAGGAGCTCGCGTGAAACGAGTCGTCCTCACCCGGCTCGGTCGCTGCGCGGCTCGTCGCCAGCACACCGACGGTATGCCCGGGTGCGATGCCCTTCTGGGAATCACCGATCCGCCGTGTGTTCGCGACCCGAACTTCTTCGCGAGGTGGCTGGCTGCAGCTCAGGGTGTGTCGCTCGAACTCGCCTGCCACCCCGGACACCTCGACCCGACCCTGATCGGCCGGGACGGGACACTCGCCGACGGCCAGATCCATCGCCGCGTGTGGGAGTACGAATTGCTCGCCCGTCCAGCATTCCTGGATGCTGTGCGTGCCGCGGGATTCACCCTCGTGACCGCCGTGGGGACAAGTGGGGCAGACAGCCGGGTCGCCAAAGCGGCCTGAAACAGGAACCCGCAGAGGCTGTCGCATCTACGAAAAAGTCGCTTAGACATGCAAATGGGAGGGCGAGGCTCCTGCCGAGCTGTACCACCCGCACGCTCGGCGGGAGCCTCGCCCTCCCGTTAGATCGATATTTGCTCCGGGAATGTGACAGCCTCTGCGGCTTCTTGTATGAGGAGGAGTTGGGAGAACGCCAACCAGCGGATCATATCAGCAATTCCTACACTCCTTCCGGATCCACCCCGAGTTCCCGGAGCTTTGCAGCCAGTCGCGCAGCCCGTTTCTCGGCCACATCTCGCTCGGCCGCGATCTCAGTCGGGGATCGCAACTGCCGACCGTCCAGCCCGAACACTGTCAATTCTCCCTGCGCGAGAACGAATCGGAACCCGAGACGTGGGCTGGTGAACCCATCCATCTCCAGGACGCGAATGAGCTTCCCACTGTCCCGTCGCCACCCTTCAACGAAAGCCGGGAACTCGGGGTAGACGATGTAGTATTCCTCCGCCCCGTAAATTTCGTAGAACTCACGTTTGTCTTCCATCCGCTGCTGACGGTTATTTGGTGACCAGACCTCGAACACCACCTGCGGGAAGATGCCGCCCTCCTCCCAGACCTTGTAGCTCCCCCGATCTCCCTTCCGGGGGCCGAAAGCCACATACACATCCGGGGCCTGGCGGATGTCGGGCCGCCCCTCAACCGGATAGATGAGGTGGTCCCCAGCCACGAACACGTTCGGATCGTCCCGAAAGTAAGACTCTGCGCTCCATTTCAGGATGCTGATCCAGGTGAATTGCACGGTGTTGTCGGACATCGGTTGCCCGTCGCTATCGGGGTACTGGACCTGTCGGATCGGATCCGGGACTGTGATCGCGGACATCAGCTACCTCGCCTCCAGGACAAACCACTACCCCACAGTATGACACCCCCATCCGACCACGAACAGGCCCGGTCTCGTCAATACCTCAATGAGAGAGGATCAGCGCGATAATAATCAAGATATTTCGTACAAATATCATCTTATATATATGATTGTTGCACCAGACACCGCTTGTAACGATCCCAGGAGTCAAGCCGGGAGGCTTGGTTGGTCAAGGATGGTCGATGGTAAGGCGTTGGGCAGTTGAAAATAGACCAACCGCATCTGAGGTATTGTGTACCTCCCCGCAAGCGGGGAGGTCGCCGCGAAGCAGGCGGGTGGGGTGTGGGGCGTACCGTCTCGTGAAGGCTTAACCCCCTCCCGGCGAGCAAAGCCTCGCCGACCTCCCCNNCGCAACCGGGGGAGGAAAAAACCAGATACTGCCCACCCAGATCCGCGTACTCTCTCTAGCGTCAGTAATTCCATAGTCGGCCGATACCGCCATCGATTCGGAGCCACTCGTTCAATGCCTGGGATACGATGTTCTAGCCACTCAACAGGCATCCCAATCGAAGCAGAGTCGATGCGAAGCGGTGGGCTATATGTGCCATGTTCGATACCGTTCACGTAATACTGAATGACCAGACGATTCTTTTTCTTCGGGTGTTCTCGCCCCTCGTGTATCACCTCGTCCGTCTTGCGAACCACGACACTGCTCCCGTCATCAAAGTCGATCTGGAACCCAGCAAAGGGTACTGCCTGCAACTCAGTGTAGCGACCACTACAAAGGCTCCTCACCATTTTGAGAAGCGTCGTCTTCCCCAACCCGTTCAGCCCGTGGATGATCGTGACGCGGCTAGCCAGATTCAACCGGACCGAGTGGTCAAACGTGTTGAACAGTTGCTTGACAGTGATTCTCGATACTCGCATCGGTTTGGTCTCACCCTTGAAATCTCCTCCTCGCCCACGCCTCGAAAATCCCCGTCGCTTCCCTCCTTTTGGCATTTTACCCTCCCGTTAGTTGGGATAGGACTCGCTCGCGGATCTTTCCGACTATGAACAAGTCCCACAAGACATATCCCAACCGGGAGCTAAGCCGGCCATTGTCACTGCCGTCAGGCGGCCGTCAAGCGAAATTCGGTCCGCAAGTTAGCCAAAGCCAATTCAGCGAGCAACTGGTTACCAGCCTCATCGGACACGTGCCCTCAGCCTCAATCTGCTACTGATCGTGGTTGAGGTTCGCCGGAGGGGCTTGCCTCCCCCTTCGCCCGTCCGGGGGCCCGATTCCGCAAGAGCGGGCAGTCTATGTGGATGTGACATTCAGCCTGGCGGACCCGGAGCCTCAGACCTGACGCAGAAAGCGAAAGCGATGCCGGTATTTTCAAAAAAATCGGCACAATCCGACCTTTGTGTTCTACAGTTTGCTGCCCGCGATGTGTCGAGGTCGAGGTACAACCCCCTCATGTCGCAGCGATCCGCCCAGTCCGATACCAGCGGGAATCGGGTCATGCCACGGCGGCTCCCTTGCCCCCCTATCTCTGACACCCCCACGGTCGCTGGACGCAGCGACGATACCCTGCTTCGCCGCTACCAGTCCGGTGATGACGGGGCCGCGACCGCCCTCTACCTTCGTTACGCCAACCGTCTGCGGGGGCTCGCCCGGCATTACTGTTCGCCAAGTTACGCAGGTCGGTTCGACGCCGATGATATCGTTCAGTCCGTATTTCGCACATTTTTCCAGCACGCTCGCCAACGGTCCTACGAAGTCCCGCCCGAAGGTGAGCTCTGGGGCCTGTTGATGGTCCTCGCCCTGAACAAGGTTCGCAACCTGATCCGCTATCACCGGGCCGGGAAGCGCGCGGTCCAACAGACCGCGTCGAGCTACGACCTGGACCAGCACCCCGCAATGGCCGAAGACCGCTCAGCAGCCGAGTTCCTGAAACTGGTTCTCGATGAACAACTGGCTGGTCTGCCCGACTCCAACCAGACCATTGTTCGGTTGCGAACCGAAGGATGCGAGGTCGGCGAGATCGCCGAACAAACGGGACGGTCACGGCGGACCGTCGAACGTGTCCTGCAAGAATTCCGAGACCGCCTGACCCATTCCTGACTTCCACCCGGCGAGGTCCCTGTGATCGCCCCCGCTTTTGCCACTCTCGCCACTGCGATTTCCCACTCTGTGGAGGCATTCGAGGCCGCCCTCGTCGACGACCCGGATGCCGACTTCGGCCAGTTCCTCCCACCTGAGAACGATCCGCTTTACCTCGCGGTACTCGCGGAACTGGTCCGGGTCGACCTGGAACACGCCTGGGGGCGAGGCCGACCGAAACGTCTGCCCGCCTATTCCGCCCGTTTCCCGGCGATCCTGGAGCAGGATACTGTGCTTCGGGCGGTGGCGTTCGAGGAATTCCGACAGCGGCGACGCACCGGTGAGAATGCCCGACCAGCAGACTACCGGGTGACCTATGGCATCGACACCAACGACTGGCCGGACGTCGGCAGCCGTTCGACTCGACCGATGGACACCTCGGACCACCTCCCGCCAACAAACCGGCTTCCGCCTCTGCGTACTGGTGGTGGGGGGCAGGAGGACGGCACCGCAGTGGTCGCGGATGTAGGGCTGGCACCCGGCGAGATCGTCCCACCCTCGATTCCAGCCGCGGTCAGCGAATGGGGTGACCCGGACCTGTCCGACCGGGCATCGGTCTCGGGGTGGCTCGATGCCACCGAGTCCCTGCCTGATCCCGGAACCACGTTTCTGGGGTTCCGGCTGGTGGAGGAACTCGGTCGGGGGGCCTTCGGGCGGGTGTACCTGGCTCACCAGGGGGATCTGGCCGGCCGCCCGGTGGCCCTGAAGGTGGCCTGCGACATCGTTGGGGAATCTCGGACCCTGGCTCAACTCCAGCACACCAACATCGTTCCGATCTATTCGTTCCACAAGGCCGGTCCGTTCCAGGCGGTGTGCATGCCCTACCTCGGGCGGTCCACTCTGGCCGATTTCGTCGAACAAATCAGCGAAGGGGCGGTCCCGAGTTCTGGGAAGCAACTCCGCAGTACGTTGGACAAGCGAAAGAGCGACACCACCCCCGGAACCGGAACATCTCCTTCCTCGTCGGAACCGGCAGGAGAGCCCGGCCAAGTGCCTGTTCCCTCTCCGGCGCTCCCAATCCCGTTGCCCGTGCGAGTTACGACACCCGGATCGGCAGAGGGGTGGCAGCGGCTCGACGGGTTGTCTTACGTCGATGCGGTGCTCTGGCTTGGGGCTCAACTCGCCGACGGCCTGGCCCACGCGCACACGCGCGGGATTCTTCATCGTGATCTCAAACCGGCCAACGTCCTGCTGACCGACGATGGCCGACCGATGCTCCTGGATTTCAACCTGGCCGAAGACACCAAACTCCGGGAATCGGCGGCGCGGGCCAGCATCGGCGGCACCCTTCCGTACATGGCTCCGGAACAGATCGAGGCATTCCGCACCGGTCGCGGGACTCTGGACGAACGGTGCGACCTCTTCTCCCTGGGGGTGATCCTCTTCGAACTCCTCGCCGGCCGACGCCCCTATCTGGCCCGGAAGGGGGCGGTCCGGGAAATGATCCCGGTCATGCTCGCCGACCGCCAGCACGCACCCCAACTCCGGCCGCTGAACGCCGCCATCTCGCCAGGTGTGGAAGCGATCGTTCGCAAGTGCCTGGCTGCGGACCCCGGCGATCGCTACCAACGAGCCGAACAGCTGCGCGAGGACATCGACCGGCATCTGGCCAATCGACCGCTGAAATACGCACCGAACCCGTCTGTTCGTGAACGACTCCGGAAGTGGGCGCGACGACACCCCCGACTGACGTCCTCGGGCAGCGTCGCGATCGCTTGCGTCGCCCTCCTGGTTGTTCTCGGGGTGGGGGCTGCATATGCACGGGAACGCACCCGGGGCCTGGAAGCCCGGACGCGGCTGGCGGACCACCAGATTGCATTCCGCGACGCGCAGGGATTCTTCGACGACCGGCCGCGGTCCACACCCCGACTCGACGAGGGGCTCCAGAAACTCCGCGAGGTTCTCACGCGGTACGGGGTGCCCGAAGATTCGGATGTGGGCGAAGGCTGGTTGCAGTCCACATCCTTCCGCTACCTGTCGGAGCGGATTCAGGCCCAGGTTCGCGAAGACATCGGCGAAACCTTCTATCTGATGGCCCAGGTCAGTTCCCTGAAAGCCGTTGCTGCGACCGACCCAGCGGTGCGGACGAGCGAAACGGAACGCGCGGCCGGGTGGAACGCCCTGGCCGTGAAGTACGCAGGCGATCGGCTCCCGCGTGCCGTCCGGGAGCAGCAGGCCACGATCGCCGAGCTTCGCGGCAATTCGGACGGAGCCGTCCGGCTGCGGGACGAGGCCAAGACGACTCCGCTGGAGTCCGCCCGAGATCTGGCGCTGGCCGGCAGCCAACTCGCCCGACAGGGACAGCACAGAAAAGCTCTGGACTGCCTCCGGCAGGCCACCGAACGCGATCCGGCGAACGCTTCCGCCTGGTTCCTCCGCGGCTCGGCCCACCTTGCACTCCAGCAGAACGCCCTCGCTGCGATGAGTTTCGGAGCGTGCATCTCGCTCCGTCCGGACCACGCTCCGGCCTGGTTGAACCGGGGGCTCGCCTTCGCCGGACTCCGACTCTTCGACCTGGCCCGCTGGGATTACGACCAGGCGATCCGGCTCGACTCGACCCTGACCGAGGCCTTCATTCAACGGGCTTTCGTCCGCGAGACCCTTCAGGATCTGGCCGGGGCGGAGGAGGATCTGGGCTCGGCCCTCGACACCGGGAACGCGCCTGTTCGTGTCTCGTTTCTCCGATCCACTCTGCGGAATCGGCGCGGGAACCCGGCCGGTGCGAAGGCCGACCGGGAGGCCGGGCTCAAACTCACCCCCAACGACGAGTTGAGCTGGATCGCCCGCGCGGAAAACCGGATGGGCGATGACCCGGCCGACGCGCTCGCGGACAACGAAGAGGCCCTGAAGCTCAACCCGACTTCGATCTTTGGGCTCCAACTCAAGGCCCATATCCTGGCCGAGCGGTTGAACCGCCCCGCGGAGGCAATGGTGGCCCTCGACCGGGCGGTGGAATTGAACCCGGACTACGTGCCAGCCCGGGCCGGTCGGGGGGTCATGCTCGCCCGAGAGGGAAAACGAGACGCGGCCCTCCGCGACGCGAAGGACGCACTCCGCAGAGATACGGCTGCGCCCAATCTCTATCAGGTGGGGTGTATCTACGCCCTGACCGCCAAGACTCACCCGGCGGACAAGCGGGAAGCCATCCGGTTGCTCTGGGAAGGGTTGAAAGGTGGCTATGGGCTCGACATCGTCGACACCGACACCGATCTCGATCGAATCCGCAACGACCCGGACTTCCAGCAGATGGTCAAGGATGCGAAGATTCTCCACACCCGGCGGGATTGATGGTCAGAATGGCGAAGAAATGGGCCGCAGATGACGCAGATCTACGAACGCAGATAAAATCTTGATCAAAAATGAATTTGGATTGATCTGATTTTATCTGCGTCGAAGTCTGCGTCATCTGCGGGCCAATGCCTTGGTTTTGAACGGACCGACGGTTTGAACCTGGCAAAAAATCTCGAAGGCCGTGGCGGACCAAGCCCGCGTTCGGCCTTCCTCTAGATAGGTTGGATTGTCCACCCCACCCCTGCCCCCCCCTCCTGCCCCCTCCGCTGGGCCGCTCACCAGTGAGGCTTCACATGAAAACGCCCCACGCCCGTCTTGGTGCCGGATTCGAGGCCCTCGAAGACCGCAGTCTGCCTACAATCTGGGGCGTTCCGTGGCCTGACCCCGAGCACCTGACCCTCAGCTTCGTTCCCGACGGCACCCAGACCCCCTTCGGGCCGAGCACCCTGTTCCAGTCGCTGGCCTCGGCTGGGTCGGTTGATGCCTGGGAGAACCAGATTTTGCGGGCGTTCGAGAACTGGGCGTCCCAGGCGAACATTAACGTTGGGGTGGTTTCGGACGGCGGCGAACCACTCGGAGCGGTTGGGGCCGTGCAGGGCGACAGCCGCTTCGGGGACATTCGGATCGCGGCTGCACCACTCTCCTCCGGGCTGGTGGCCTCATCCACTCCCTTCAGTTGGACCGGGACGACGTACAGCGGGGACGTGGTCCTGAACTCAAACGACCCGTTCGTGATCGGCAACGTGGCCGGGTCGTATGACGTATTTTCGGTGCTCCAACACGAGGCTGGCCACGTGTTTGGCTTCCCGGACGAGACGACCAACCCGAACTCCGTGATGTATACGACCTACCAGTACCAGACTGGGCTCGAGGCGGCGGACATCGCCGCGATCCAGGCTCTGTACGGTCCACGGGTTCAGGAAAGCTCGAATAACTCGAATAACTCGATGGCTCAAGCGACACCGCTCCCATCTGCAGGGCTCGGAAGCTATCTGGCAACCAGCGACATCTCCAGCCCGACCGATGTCGATTACTACAAATTCAACGTGTCCCTTGGCGGAGCCCTGGGTGGGGTCGCAGTCCGGGTCAAGGCGTCCGGGCTGAGCTTGCTGGTCCCGAGTGTGACGGTGTACAACGCCTGGGGGCAGGTGATCACCTCGGCCACCGACACCGACCCGCTGTCGAATGACCTCAGCATCACATTTAATACCGGGCTATTCGGCGGAACCTACTATGTGAAGGTGAGCGCATCCAACACGGTGGCCGGGTTCGGGGTCGGCGGGTATGAGCTGGCTGTGAACGATCTCTCGATCGGCGAGGTTCTGGCCCCGCTGACAAACGCGGTGGCTGCATTGGCAAGCGGAAATGTCAGCGGGGCTCTCGCAGACGCCCTGCCGCTCCCGCCCCAGACGTCGACTGACTCTCGTTTCGACGCGACCTACCGGGGGATCGTGGTGGCGTCGACGGACATCGACACGTTCGAGGTGTGGACGGACAAGTACACAGCCGGAACCGCGGTCGATCTGAACGTGATCGCCTGGGGACTCGCCACAACCCCGCTTGACCCCCAAATCCATGTGTTCAACGCCAGCGGAACCCCGGTTGCGTTCCAGGTGATTGCGAACAGCACCGGCCTGTACAGCGTGCAAATCCAGGGGGCCATCGCCGGGGCGGATTACTACGTCCAAGTGGTTGCGGAGAACCCGAACGGGCCGAACTCGACCGGCAGTTACTTCCTGGGCGTTGACTTCAACACGGCCGCTCCGCAGGTATTCGCGGCAGCGGGGAGTGGGACCGTCCAGCCCGGCACCGGAGACACAGCCACCCTGAGCGTCCCCCAGGCCAAGCTGTTTCAGTTCGCCCTCGCGGCCCAGTCGTCCGGCACGGGCGGGGGCGTCACGATGACTGTGTACAACGCGACCGGGCAAGTGGTGTTCACCCTCTCCGCGACTGCCGGCCAACCGCCAGAGACCGCCACCTGGTATCTGGCCGCAGGGACGTACACAGTCCAGTACACGGACACCGGTAGCGGGGGCAATGCAGGGCCGATCCAGTACGACCTCTTCATGATCTCGTTGAGCGACTCACAGGGGCCGATGGCGCCCAACATCAGTTCGGCTCCTCCTCCCCCACCCTCTCCTCCTGCCTATACCTACACCAGTTCGTCGTCCGGAACACCGACGGGTTATGGATACACCTATTGACCGCGCGATCTCCGCCAGGGGTCGGCGACCAGTGCCGATTCGGCCTCCACGGGAAATCCTCTTCAATTTGGGCGTCAACAACGATTAACAACCATGCAACTCCGATTGCTGTGCCCTGGGCAGACCCTTCAGTCGACAACCCGACAGACCGCAGGGTTGATCGGCACCCTGTCAGTCATTTGCTCCGGAGCCTCAATCGACCGTCCCAAATCCTGTGAGAGATGAACGGTGTGAGGCCCCGCCAAAATCAGGAGCCGATAAGCATTCCCGTTTCCAGCAGATCGTACCGTCCGTTAACACCTCCTAACACTTACGACCGGAATAACAGATTTTTCCCGTATAGCCTGCACGTTCCTCCCGTGGTGTTCTACTAAACACGTATGACGCAGCCGCCAGGTCCGTCCCACCGCCTCAGATGCGCGGCCGGAGATCGGACCAAGATCTGGGATCAATGACTCGACCGTACTCGGTCTCGTGCAGATTCCGACCACTTCGGACAGATCGTTGCTCTTCCGTTCGGGTGTTGTGGACCCCCGCCGACTTCACCTGTCTGGCGCCAGGCGTCCGCGCGCCCAAGGGGATGCGACGGCACTCCGATGCCCCAGGCGGATCGCAGCGCGGGACCACAGGGAACCACGATGCGGACCTGGCTCAGCAATCCATTCACCCGCCGGACGCCCTGTCCTTCACGCACGACACTCACCCTGGAGTCGTTGGAATCGCGGGAGGTTCCAGCGATCACGATCCAGATCGACTACTCGCACGACACCACCGGGTTCTTCCTCAATAACCCGACAGCCCAGGCCACCCTTCAGCAAGCCGCCAACGACCTGGCCGCGCAACTCTCGGCCTCCCTCCCAGCGATCAGCTCAAGCGGAGGGAACACCTGGTCGGAAACATTCCTCGATCCGGCCACCGGGCAACAAGACACCATAAGTAACCCGTCCGTCGCAGCGAACACGATCGTCGTCTATGCCGGTGCAAGGGTGCTCGGCGGGAATCAGGTCAGTGTTGGGGGGTTTGGAGGGTACACAGCCTCTGGCACCCAGGCATGGCTGAACTCGCTTCAGGATCGCGGGCCGCTGGGGACGCTTCTGTGGGGCGGGAGTGTTGCGTTTGATACGACCACAAACTGGTATTTCGGCACGTCGGCCGCCGGATTGCAGGCGAACCAGGAGGATTTCTTCACGTGCGCGACCCACGAACTTGGGCACGTCCTGGGTTTTGGGACAGCACCGACGTGGTTCGCGCAAGTGAGTAACGGGACGTTCACCGGGCCGCAGTCGGAGGCAGTGTATGGGGGACCAGTTCCGGTCACCTGGGGCGCGGGGGCGGAACTGGCAGACGTGACGGTGAATGGGGTGCGTCCGGTCTTTGACCTGACCCTTTCCCCCGGAACCCGAACGGCTCCGGCCACCACGCTCGATTGGGCGACTCTCGCGGACATTGGGTGGACGGTCTCGGGGGTTCCTGGGATCTCGGGTGACGGGTCGCCCGTGGTCCCCCCGACCTCGCCCGTGGTCCCCCCGACCTCGCCCGTGGTGCCCCCAGTCCCGCCCACGCCCACGCCCCCGCTTCCTTCGGTCCCGCCTGCGATCACCCCTCCGCCGGTTGATACCTTGGAGTCGGTTCCCGTCGTGTTGACCGGGGAGACCGACGGATCGGCTCAGGCGTTTACTGTCTCGTCGGATGACACCCTCGTTGCGGATGGCGCGCCGATCGACCCGTTCCCGGGTTTCACCGGGGTGATCCGCTCGGCTGTCGCCGACTTCAACGGAGACGGGGTGCCCGACTACGCTTTCGTGACTGGAGCGGGCACCGCCGCCGAGGTGGTCATCATCAATGGAAGCACCGGCGCGGATCTGGTCGCACCGACAACGATTCTGGGTGGCTTCACGGGCGGCGCGTTTGTGGCTGCGGGGGACATCAGCGGCGATGGGAAGGCCGATCTGGTCGTGTCGGCTGATGCCGGGGGCGGACCCCGGGTGCAGGTGTTCCAGGTGCAAAACGGTGCCTTGGTCACTGTGGCCGATTTCATCGCTTTCGGTAGTCCGCAGTTCCGGGGTGGCGCGAGGGTGGCGGTGGGAGATGTCAACCGGGACGGCTACGACGATCTGATTGTCGGGGCCGGGGTCGGTGGCGGGCCGCGCGTCAGTGTCTACTCTGGAGCTGCTCTGGCCCGCGGCCAACTCGTCAGTCTGGTGCCAGATTTCTTCGCTCTCGATTCGACCCTGCGAAGCGGGGTGTATGTGACCGCCGGGGATTTCAACGGCGACGGCTACGCGGATATCGCCTACAGCACCGGGAATACCGGAGGGCCACGGGTGCGGGTGGTCAGCGGTGCGGAGTTGGTGGCCAACCCTGGGGCGGATGTCGCCACACTTCCAGCCCTGGCCGATTTCTACGCCCTTGACTCGACCGATCGAAATGGCATTCGGATCGCAGCCGCGGAAATCAGCGGGAGTGGTCAGGCGGTGCTGATCGTGGGCAGCGGGAACACGACGGACGACATCGTCCGGGTCATTCCGCTGGCCCAGATGAACGTCCCGACCACCTCGCTGGAGAATCCGTTCAGCAACCCGAACACGGTCGATGGGGTTTACGTGGGTTGAGGATTTCCAGCGCGGAATGCGGAGCGCGGAACGGGGAACGAACACGCTCGACGGGGTTTATGTGGGTTGATGATGGATTGAAGGCAGACGCCGGAATGACCCCTCCGGGGTCGGGATGACATCGAAGAAGGTCGCCTTGACACAGCTTGAGTTCCTAATCTCTAATCGCACTGTCGTTCCTCCGGAACGAGCCCCCTCGGTAAGTCCTTCCGGAGGGTGTCGGTGTTACAACCGAACTTGTTATTCTTTCAATTCCGCAAATCCCGGATTTTCTCTCAAGTCCCAGATGCGACCGACAAATGACACGACCTGGGGGCATTTGGCAATTCCCGATGAGATTACCGGCAGTCGGCACGGCTGTTGCTTTTACTGATCACGACAAACACCATCTGACATCCCTCACCACAGTGCAGTCAATGCAGGTGCCGACCCAGGGACGGGAATCGGGCACCACCCCCAACAGCAGATCTGGTCAGGGGCCAAGAGGACGGCACTGTTCCGACTGTTGACTCGCAACAACAGTCGCATCCGACCGATACGCACGAGTCTCACCGCCACTCCGTGACGGGTTGAGATCGAGATCAATTGTCTTGCTCGTAGCGTGGCCACTGCCCCGCTCGATCGGATCCCCGGACAAGGACGTTCGAGGTGCTCGATGCGATCTGCGCTCACAAGCCTGCTCACGGGTCGCAAACGGGTCATGCCTCGGTCGTCCCACCAGACGACCAGCCAGAAGCTCACCCTGGAGTCGCTGGAATCGCGGGAGGTTCCGGCGATCACGATCCAGATCGATTACTCGCACGACACCACCGGGTTCTTCCTCAACAACCCGACTGCCCAGGCCACCCTTCAGCAAGCCGCCAACGACCTGGCCGCTCAGCTTTCGGCCTCCCTCCCAGCGATCAGCTCAAGCGGAGGAAACACCTGGTCGGAATCGTTCCTCGATCCGGCCACCGGTCAGCAAGACACCCTCAGCAACCCGTCTGTCGCAGCGAACACGATCGTGGTGTACGCCGGTGCCCGAGTGCTTGGCGGAACGCAGGTCAGTGTCGGCGGGTTCGGCGGATATTCCGCCTCGGGAACCCAGGCGTGGGTCAACTCGCTCCAGGACCGTGGGCCGCTGGGGACGCTTCTGTGGGGCGGGAGTGTTGCGTTTGATACGACCACGAACTGGTATTTCGGCACGTCGGCAGCCGGATTGCAGGCGAACCAGGAAGATTTCTTCACGTGCGCGACCCACGAACTTGGGCACGTCCTGGGTTTTGGGACGGCTCCAACGTGGTTCGCGCAGGTGAGTAACGGGACGTTTACCGGGCCGCAGTCGGAGGCGATCTACGGAGGACCGGTGCCGGTTACCTGGGGCGCGGGAGCAGAACTGGCGGACATCACCGTCGGGACCACCCGGCCGGTTTTTGACCTGACCCTTCCTCCCGGAATTCAGACCGCCCCGGCCACCCCTCTCGACTGGGCCATCCTCGCGGACATCGGGTGGTCGGTCGGTAGTACGTCAAACGTCCCGACCACACCTCTCCCAGCCCCATCGACGACTCCAGTCGTACCGCCTGTCTCGCCGCCGGTGGTGCCGATTGTCTCTCCGCCAGTGGTGCCGCCAGTCGTATCACCGGTGGTACCGCCTGTCTCGCTGCCGTCTCCCCCGGTTGCAACTGCCAATGTCATTCTGACAGGGGAGACCGATGGGTCCGCCCAACTGTTCACCGTCGCGTCGAACGACACCCTCGTGCCGACCGGCCAATCGATCGACCCGTTCCCGGGATACACCGGCGTGATCCACTCGGCTATCGCCGATTTCACCGGGGACGGAGTGCCCGACTACGCCTTCGTGACTGGAGCTGGCAACGCCGCCGAGGTGGTGATCATCAATGGAAGCACCGGCGCGGATCTGGTCGCACCGACAACGATTCTGGGTGGCTTCACGGGCGGCGCGTTTGTGGCTGCGGGGGACATCAGCGGCGATGGGAAGGCCGATCTGGTCGTTTCAGCCGATGCTGGGGGAAGCCCGCGGGTGCAGGTGTTCCAGGTGCAGAAGGGTGCCTTGGTCACTGTGGCCGATTTCATCGCTTTCGGCAGTCCAAATTTCCGGGGTGGCGCGAGGGTGGCGGTGGGGGATGTCAACCGAGACGGCTACGACGATCTGATCGTCGGGGCCGGGGTCGGCGGCGGGCCGCGGGTGAGCGTCTACTCCGGAGCCGCATTGACCAACGGCCAACTGGTCAACCTTGTCCCGGACTTCTTCGCCTTCGATTCGACCCTGCGAAGTGGGGTGTACGTGACCGCTGGAGACTTCAACGGAGACGGCTACGCGGACATTGCCTACAGCACCGGGGATACTGGTGGTCCGCGTGTGCGGGTGGTCAGCGGTGCCGAGTTGGTGGCCAACCCGGGGGCAGATGTCGCCACCCTCCCGGCTCTGGCTGATTTCTTCGCCCTTGACTCGACCGATCGAAATGGCATCCGGATCGCAGCCGCGCAAATGAGCGGGAGTAATCAGGCGGTCCTGATCGTTGGCAGCGGGAACACGACGGACGATATTGTCCGGGTCATCCCGCTGGCCCAGATGAACGTCCCGACCACTCCGTTGACGAACCCCTTCAGCAACCCGAACACGGTCGACGGAGTTTACGTCGGATAATTAGGCGAGCGGCAGGAGAAAGACTACCCAGATTTGCGTCGTGCTGTGTCAGGGGGTTTTTTCCTCCCCCGGTTGCGGGGGAGGTCGGCGAGGCTTTGCTCGCCGGGAGGGGGTTAAGCCTTCACGAGACGGTACGCCACACACCCCACCCGCCTGCTTCGCGGCGACCTCCCCGCAAGCGGGGAGGTGAGAAAACCCTAATGAGATCATCGAGCGATTCGGAGAATCGCTCCCCGAGGGGTTTATCACACCCCAGAGAAATGCACCCGAATGGATTCAGAAACTCAATAAAGGTATCCATGATCGATGAACCCACACAGATCGGAGATGTTGCCAGCCCTCCAAATGCGGCCATGCTCCATGCCTTGGCGGAGATTGACGGGATCTTAAAAGGAATGAATCTGAAACCAAGCGGCAATGACTACCTCCGGGAAACGCGAGGGGGAGCGATGTATGGCATCGACGACGAAGACTAGCCCATCTTCCGTGGTGGTCGATGCAAACGTGGTGATTGCAATTTGCGCGAAGGAACCCGACAAGTTCGCGATTGCGACAGCACAGATCCAAACGTACGCGATGGATGGTAGCCGGCTCTATGCCCCAGGAGTGATCGTCGGCGAATGACTCTACGTATTTTGTCGGAAAGTCCAGGCAGGCGATCTCACAGCTACCGAGCATGCGAATGCAATCAAAGCATTCATCACCTTCATGGGAGCAGTGGAACCACCTCCTGCCGGCGACAAATCGCTGATCCAACGTGCCGAGGATTTTCGAGGTGTCTTGGGGTGCAGCCGGTCGGCAGACGGTATCTACCTTGCTTTGGCAGAGGAGTTAGCAAAATCTTCGACGACAGAAGTTATCACCTTCGACAATGGGATGCAGACACAAGGAGTGGCAAATTCACTCACACCACAAGTCGTAGTCTTGCCGACAACTCCTCCCCCACCAGCCGCATCTCCTCCAACTCCCTGATGCGTGGTGACCTCCATCATACTTTCGGGCTATTGATACCCGCCAGCGAGTTCCACGATCGACCGAACCATACATCCGGTCCCGCCCGGATCCTGGGCAGCGGATTCGGACTCGGCCCAGGAGGGACCGGCGATGTCGAGGTGAACCCACGGCACTCCGCCGATAAACTGTTGGAGCAACTTGGCCGCCGAAATCGCACCGGCGTAGCGGCTTCCGCCCGTGTTCCGCATGTCGGCGACTTTGCTCCGGATCATCTCGTCGTAGTGCGAATCCATCGGCAGCTTCCACGCCCGCTCGCCCGCTCGACTCACCGCCGCCAACACCCGGTCCCCCCACGGGTCGTTGTTCGTCATCAGTCCGGCCACGTTCGGCCCGAGGGCGATCATGCACGCTCCGGTGAGTGTGGCGAAGTCGACCAGATGCGCCACGTTCTGCTCGGCCGCGTACGACAGGGCGTCGGCCAGAATGAGCCGGCCCTCGGCGTCGGTGTTGAGCACCTCGATTGTCTTGCCATTCCGAGCGGTGAGAACGTCCCCCAGTTTCAACGCCTTCCCGCCCGGCATGTTCTCGACAAGCGCCAACACACCCAGTACGTTCACCCGGATCTTCAGTTCCGCAATCGCCTTGAGCCCACCGAGAACGGCCGCAGCACCGGCCATGTCGCACTTCATGTCGACCATTTGTTCAGACGTCTTCAGCGACAACCCGCCGCTGTCGAACGTGACCCCTTTGCCCACCAGTCCGAGCGTCGGCCCGCCAGGATTTCCGGTGTATCGCATCACCACCAACCGGGGGGGTCGGTCGGAGCCGCGCGCGACCCCCATAATCGCGCCCATCCGCTCCGCAGCCAGTCGCTGCTCGTCCCAGACTTCGACCTCGAACCCGGCGAGCCGGCCGGTGTCGAGAGCAATCGTGGCGAATGTCTCCGGATACAGGTCGCAGGCTGGTGTGTTGACGAGTTCTCGCGCCAGGGCGACTGCGTGGGCCTCGGCCCGTACGCGGTCGATGGCCTGATCGGAGATCGGCTCCAAACCGGGCGGGAGAACCAGGGTCAACCGATGAGGGCGAAATCGGGACGGAGCCGATTTTCGCAATCCGGGTCCGTCACTGCCGTGGGCAAGCCCCACTCCGATTGCCAGGGCCACTTCCCCGGAAGACATTCCCGTGATTGCGGGCAGCACGAACGCAAGGTTCTGGAACTGTTTGGTCGTGCCCAGGTGGGCCGATGCGGCCGCGGCCTCGTGCAGGGTCAGCCGGGTTGCATCTGCCTTCTTCCCGAGTCCCACGAACAGCACCCGCGCTGCCTTCACATCGGTTGGGGTGTAGAGCGGAAGGAGTTCCAGCCGCTTGCCGGTGAGGTCTCCGGAAGATCGGAGGCGGGCGACAAGCTGGTCCAGCGGCTCGGTAGGCTCACTCGACGGAGAGGGGTCATCCTCCCACACTCCGATCGCAAGCCAGTCGGCTGAGACCTCATGGGGGGCCGCGAACTCGGCGAGAAACGTGAAGGGCGGTTGAGTCATTTTGGGTGTAACCGGTTGGGCTCGAAGCCTCGAAGAGGCGTCAGATAGTAGCCCAGGGCGTCAGCCCTNNTCTGACGTCCCTTCGGGACTCAAAACCTCGCCTTTGGGGCGAGCCCGACCGGTTACGCCCGAGTCATTTCGGGTTCGGCTTCTGCAAGGCCGGGGCAAACTGGGCGAGCATGGTTTCGACGTCCTGGACCAGTTTGGGGTCCGACTGGCGGACTGTCGCAACGAACTGCCGGGCGGAGTCGTTCGGGCAGGTGAGGGCGTACCTCAGTATGCTCCGGCGGACGAGCGGGGCCGCGTGCGTGGGTTTACCATACTGGGCCAACACCTCGGTTGTGAGATCCCAGTATCCCCACCGCTGGAGATCCTCGATTGCCTGGTCGGCAAGGTCTCCATGCGGCAGCAGGGCCGCGTAGCACGCCAGCACCTCGGGCTTGCATGCAATCGGCCGAGTGGCCTGGAAGAATCGAATCGTCCCGATGGCCGACAGGCGTTCGGCGTAGCCCCGTTTTTCATCGGCAACAATCGCCGCTGTGAACGCCCACCCGTCCTTTGGGGTCAGCAGGATGTACCCGGCGAGCAACCCTCCAAAGGCCGCCGAGGCACGGTCCGAGAGCGGGCTTTCCTTCACCATTTTGGCGAGGAAGGCGGCGTCGTCCGGAGTGCCACTCATCCCCAGGAGGAGCGCGAAGACCCCAAGGCGATCGATGGGGGTTGTCGGATCGGTGAGGAGCTTACGCACCTTCACCGGGTCGAGTTGCCCGGCCGCCTTCAGGATCTCGCTGTCCGAGGCCCGAGCAAACTCCAGGAATGCATCCTCGGCGATCCGCGGATCGGCTGCGTCGAGGTACTTGAAGAAGAAGCCGAGTTTCTTCGCCGGGTCGGTGTCGTCGCAAGTCACCGCGGCCTTGACGTACTCAACCACCGCGGCAGGGGCGGTGAAGATGTGGGTCGGATCAAGAACCCCGTCCACCACCCCACAGAACAGGAGGCAGTCGGGCGGGGTATCACCGATCACCGGGAGGTACTGGGGAAGGGTGAGTGCGACGCGGTTCGCCCGGGCGGGGTTGTCTTTCAGAATTCCGCGAATGCTGAAGTCGGTCGTCCCCTTGTCGGTGGCTGGGTCGAACCGCGGGTTTTTCAGTTGGCCGTACAGAACCACCTTCGCGCTGGCGAAGTGCATGCGGAGTGTTTGTTTCGAGCGGAACGATCCAGCGCAGAGGCTGCAAGCCGAAGCGGGTGAGGGGGCGAGTGCGAGGAGCACAGCAGTGATGGCGATGGTCCGGATCACAATCATGCGTCCCTCGCGAAACGGGAGTGGCGGGAAACAGCCCGGCGGCCGGTCTGGTGGACCGGCCGCCGTGATACCCCATCTGAGCCGGTGGGGGGAAGATTACTTCAGTTTGGACGACGATGCGGTGGGTGATGTCGTTGCGGGCGGCTTCTGTTCATCCTTCAACAGGCTTTCCAGGAATTCGACCCGTCTTGGGTCTTTCTGCCGGGCCTGGGCGACGAACTCGACGGCCTGGGTGTTCTTCGGATCGGCCGTGGCAGCAGCGATCGCGAATTTGAGCACGGCACGGGTCACGATCGGAATGATGTTGTGCGACTCTTTTCCGGCATAGGCGAGGACGACCGGGGTCAACTCCCACACCTTCCACTTCCGCAGGTCTTCCATCGGCAGGTCGGCCAGGTCAGACTGATCCATCAGCACCTTCATCGCATCCAGCACCTGCGTCTTCGCGATGACGTCCGGGCGGCTCTCCCAGAAGAACCGGACAGTCCGCAGCCCGGCGTACCGCTCCGAGAAGTCTTTCTTCGCGTTCCCGATGACCTTCAGCAGGTAGTCCCACCCGGCCTTCGGATCGAGCAGGACGTACCCCGCGATCACTCCATCGAGCCCGCTGGTGTACGACCGGGCCGGGTCGTCCAGAAGGGATCGCAGAACCTTCGCATCCTCGGGCTTCCCACAGTGCCCAAGGAGCATCCCGTACAGCCCAAATCGGGTCGGGCGGGTATTCTTGTCCTCCATCCAAGCGAGCAACTGCTTGCCCTTGGCGGGATCGGCCTTCCACTTGTCGGCGAGGTCTCGGACCTCCTTGTACTCGGCATAGCCGAACTCCGAGTAGGCATCGCTGCTGATTACCAGATCCGGGGATTCGAGGTAGCCGAAGAAGTACGTCAAGCGTGTGACCATGTCCTTGGAGCGGGCCTCAATCGCCCCCTTCAGATACTCCGGCAGTTTGCTGTCGGCTGGCACCCCTTCGCCGCGGTAGGCATCGAGTTGGTCCGCGTACAACTTGAAGAAGATGAGATGCTTGAGGTTCGGGTTCTTTGGGTCCGGGGGAAGGTATCTCGGAACCGTCACCACCTTCTTCCCTTTCACCGCATCGTGCCCCTTGATGACCAGTTCGATGGTCAGGTCGGTCGTCCCCTTGTTAAACGAGTCCGGGTCGGTCGGATCCTTCTGGGCGTTGCTGAGGGTGCCGTAGAGGATGAAGTCGGCCTGGGAGACTTCGCCGCTGAGGGTCTCGCCACTTGGGGAGCAGAACGGACAGGCAGAGACGACGCTGGGCGAAGCGAACAGCAGAACGGCCGCGAGGGCCGCTACGATCCATCGAGAACGCATGTCGGCAGACCTCCAGTTATACCCGGGCCGGCCGCGAGGCGAGTCGGCGTGTCACCGGGGTGGGATACAGAGCTATTATCCCCGAATGAGGGTGGTGTGGGCAAGGAGGATTTCTTCGGGTCGACCAGAATCAATACCGTCCTGGGCAGTGATTTGCCAGAATCTGGGCCATCTCCGGCTGCCGGACATCGTGAAACGAGGTCGGCCGCTCTTCCCCATCGTGCAACGGAAAACCACTGGAATTCTTGCTCCCCACAACTGGCTGCAACGGCATACTCGGGTGAAATAAAGTGGGTGTAACCGGTCGGGCTCGCGCCAAAGCCGAGGTTTTGAGTCCCGAAGGGACGTCAGACAGTAGCCCAGGGCGTCAGCCCTGGGAAGGGCTGGCGTTACACCGCACGGCTTGGC
>PLDW01000193.1 GCA_003136315.1 Gemmataceae bacterium
GCTGGAGATCCGCCTGTCCGGTTCGGAGGGAGGGGGTGCCTTTACCGTCTCTCCCTACCCCTATCACCCCATGATCGTGGTCGGTCAGTTCCTGGCGTCTGCCTCAGGGCGTTGCCCTTTGACCCCAGTTCCCCGCCCCGGGGTCGGGGGCTCAATCCAGGCGGAAACAGACGCGGCAACCCATGTTGCATTCCCGAATGCCCGCCTCCTTTCTTGCGGCGAGGCCGCCGGGCCACGGCCTCCGATCGGGTCGACCTGTCCCAGTTGGACAATTCGAGGGCAAGTGCAACTCGTCGGCGAGGTGGGCAAGTTCCTCGGCGACTGCCGCCCGGACCTCCGAAGGGTCAACGTGTCGAGCGGGGCATCTGAGATGCTCAACCCCCGAGTCGCCGGGACACGGCCCGGGCCTCCCGGGTCAGATGAGCGTACGGATCGCCGTCTGCCAGAGCCTTTAATATTCGTCGCGCCTCCGGGGTTCCGATCGCCTCCAAAACCCCCACCGCCCGGACCCGGCGGAGATCTTCGACGTCGAGCTTTGGCCACGGCCCTGGGGCGGACTGGAGGATCTCGCCGAGCCGCTGTCGCGTCTCGGCCGAGGGCGATTTCGCCAACGCTGCGGTCAACTCGGCGGAATCGGCATTGACCCGGCCGACAAGTTCACGACTCGCTGCTTCTCGTGTCTGGAAATCCGGGGCGTTCAGGTCAGCGATGAGCGAAGCTGTCGTTCTCGCTCGCTTTGGGGCGGGCTTCAATTTCTCACTCAGCAGGGTCACCGTGGCGACCGGATCAGCTGCCAGCGTCCACGTAGCCCTCCGGGCGGCGGCGGCATCATCCGAGGCCAGCTCGTACCACAGTTTGGTCGGATTGGTTCCATTCATCGGATGCGGGGTGACATCCCAGACCAGGGCTGTTCCATCATCGTGGGCCGAGACCAGCCGCCGACCGTCCGGTGTGAAGGTCATCCCGTTCACTGACGCTCCCACGCCCTCGAACGCCTGCACCACCCGACCGGACGCCACTTCTATCACCCGGATGTCATCGTGTTTGGCGGTCGCCAGGTAGCGGCCATCTGGACTGAATGCTGGCCACCCGACGTCTTTCATTCGGCGCCCGGCAAGCTCTTTCCCGGTCACCGTGTCCCAGAATCGAAGGTATTTCGTCTTCTCCTCCTCAAGCTCAACGCCCACAGCCACCACCCGTCCGTCCGGACTTACTGCCGCGCCCCTCTGAGGCCGACCGGCGTCGATCTTGTGAATTTGCAGACCCGTTGTCACATCCCACACCCGCACGCTCCGGTCGTCGAGGAGTTGCCCCCCGGGTACGAAGAACATGTCGGCTGCGCTGATGAGCTGCCGGCTATCGGGTGAGAACGTCAGCAACGAGAGGGAACTGGTGTGACCAGTCAATTCCCGGATGGGGCGGCCGGTGGCGGTCTCGTAGAGGGTAATTGACACGAGGTCTTTCCCGCTCGCCGCGACGAGCCGGCCGTCTGGCGATACGGCCGCCCGCGCGAAGCCCCGTTCATCTCGAAACCGGCGGACTTCCTTCCCGGTTGCTGCATCCCACAGCCGGACCGTCCCACCCCACCCGGCTGTGAGGAGGGATCGGCCATCTGGGGTGTAGTTCACGCTCGCAGTAGCGTCCGCGGTCCAGAATCGGATCGCCTGACCAGTGGCCACGTCCCAGATCCGAACGGTTCCGTCCCATCCCACAGTCGCCGCCTGCTTGCCATCAGGCGAGAGTGAGACATTCAAAATACCGCCCACATGTTCGTCATGGCGGTGCAACTCCCGCCGGGTGGCGATGTCCCACACCCGTACCTGGCCATTGCTATCGGCGGCCGCGAGCGTCTTCCCGTCTGGAGCAAACGCTAACCCTTCGACAAACGCCCACGCCCGAATCGACCTGGGCTGATCCAGTTTGACCGCCTTCCCGGTGTCTACGCCCCAGAGAAGCGGGGTAGACTGCTGCCCACCGGAGGCTAGAGTCTTCCCGTCTGGGGACACGGCAAGGGAGCGGACCGGACCCGTTTCAAATGTCTGGACAGGGATTCCGGTCCGGAGATCCCAGCGGCTGATCGTACATGGCTTTTGGAGTGACCACGGAGTGCCGTAAAGCCCAACCCAGAGCGACTTCCCATCGGGGGCAAATGCCACCGGCCCGACCCAGCCAGCGTCGAGCCGACCCGTTTCCTTCCCGGTTGCGGGATCGAGTAGCACGACGTCTTGGAGGGTACCGACGGCAAGGGTCTTTCCGTCCGGGGAGAATGACAGTCCGAACCCACCCCGCAGCTTGAGTGTTGTGACAAGCCGGTGCGTTCTGCCGTCCAGGATGAGCACATGTCCCGAGTCGGACGCAGCGGCGATGGTCTTTCCGTCCGGTGACACTGCAATGGATCGTGACCCCCTGCTGTCCGGGACATCGGGGTACTTGATCGATGAGATCCACTGTCGCTTCGTGAGATCCCAAACCTCGATGTGATCCCGATCGCACGCAGGCGAGGGTGTCCCTGTCGAGAGGAGAGTTTTCCCGTCCGGAGTGAACGCCAGCCTGAAGGTGTGTCCCTCCTCCAACTGAGGCTTCATCGGATCGCGACGGGCCTTGGCCGGATCTGTCACCTTCCGCACGAGGGGGATCGGTTTACCCGTCTCTGCCTCCCACAGCATGACGCGACCTTCTCCGCCGGATGCGATGGTTTTCCCGTCCGGGGAATAAGCGATCGATTCGAGCGACCTGCCGTGCCGGAACCGGATGGACCCGAACCGGGCGACCGCCCCATCGGGCAGCGGATCGCCGTATCGGTCGAGCGCAGGTCCAGGTTGGGCGACCTCGGCAGGCGGTGGGGTGACTGGCTTTGTGGGCTGCGAGGGTGGGTCAGCGCCAACCGGCGTGGACACTCCAATTCCGATTCCCGCGGCGGCGACACTGGCCGCAACCACGACCGCCGAGAGCACCTTCCAGGGTGCGAATCCCGCAACGGCGGAGCGAGCAACCGGAACGGCCGCATCCGCCCCGGCCTGGACCACGGTCAAGGCGGCCAGCACTGCCGAGCCAGCGAACCCGCGGCGGGCCAACCGCCCAGCCAGACGGTCTCGACCGGTGTCGAGTCGTCGCTTCAGAGTGGTGAGCGAACAACCGAGCCGGGCCGCAGCCTCCGATTGGGTCGACCCGTCCCAGTAGCACAAAAGGAGAGGCAGACGTAACTCGTCGGGAAGACGGGCAAGTTCTTCGGCCACGGTCGCACGAACTTCCCGGAGCGTGAGCGTATCGAGCGGGTCGGCCAGTGGTTGCGGTGGGTTGGCATGGGCCTCGCAGGCTGTCCGTCGGGCGGCAGCGGTGCGGGCCTTCAGAGCGAGTCGGCGGGCGGTCTCGAACACCCACCCCGCGGCCGATTCCCGGCTGGCAACAGCCGAGGCATTCCGGGCCAGCAGTGCAAGAGCCGTTTGGGCAACGTCATCGGCTGCAAACGGGCACACCTCGGCGGCCGCCCGCTGGGCCAACCCCGCATGTCGGCGGACGAGTTCATCGAATGCGGTGGGGTCGGCACCGTCGAGGTGTGCTCGCAACAGATCCCGGTCGGATTGGGCCGACGGGGCGAGCCGTATCAATCGGGACAGGTTGGCAGGCATGGTACGGCTCCAGGGTTCTATCCAGTATGCCCGGAGCCGATCACGATGGGCCACAATTCCGGCGGTTGACACGGCATTTGTGGAGGCAGGCTGCAACTCTGATGGGGAGTCCGCGCATCTGGGATGCTCAACCCCCGAGTCGCCGGGACGCGGCTCGGGCCTCCCGGGTCAGAAGGGCATACGGATCGCCGTCTGCCAGAGCCTTTAATATTCGTCGCGCCTCCGGGGTTCCGATCGCTTCCAACACGCCCACAGCGCGGACCCGGCGGAGATCCTCGGCGTCGAGCTTTGGCCACGGCCCTGGGGCCGACCGAAAGATCTCATTGAGCCGCTGCCGAGTCTCGGGCGATGGCGATTTTGCCAACGCCTTGCTCAATTCAGCGGAGTCGGCACTAACCCGGCGGACGAGTTCCCGGCTCGCGGCCTCCCGGATCTGGAAATCTGGAACACTAAGATCCGCGATGAGGGAAGCCGTTGTCCGTCCTTGGGCCAGTCTGGGGATCGGTTTGAGCTTCTCGCCCAGTATGTTCACGGCGGCGACCGGGTCGGTGGTGAGCGTCCACGCCGCCCGGCGGGCCGCGGTCGCGTCGTCCGACGCCAACTCGTCCCACAGTTTGGCCCCCGGATTTGCGATGGCCCCCGGATGGGGGGTCAGATCCCAGACCAGGGCGGTCCCATCGTTGTGGGCTGAGACGAGCCGTCGGCCGTCCGGAGTGAACGTGAACCCCTGTACCGACCCTGCGGAGCCCGAGAACGTCTGCTCCACCCGCCCGGACGCCACTTCCACCAGCCGGATGTCAGCCTGGTCAGCGATCGCCAGATGGCGGCCATCTGGGCTGAATGCGGGCCTGCCCACATCCTTGATCTGCCGCTCGACAATTTCCTTCCCGGTCACCATGTCCCAGAACCGCACGTAGCTCGCCTTCTTGTCCTCCAGGTAGACCCCCGCGGCGACCACCCGTCCGTCCGGGCTGACCGCCACCCCATTCGGATCCGGCCGACCGGCGTCGAACTTGTGGAGTTGGGTACCCGTCGTCACGTCCCACACCCGAACGCTACGGTCGTCGGATGGTTGCCCGGTTCCGCTGTGCATATCCGCAGCGCTGATGAGCCGCTGGCTGTCCGCAGAGAACGTCAGCGACATGAGGAAGCTGATGTGCCCGGGGAGTTCTCGGATGAGGCGGCCAGTCGTCGTCTCATAGAGGGTGATTGACATTCCGTCATCCCCGCACGTGGCGATCAGCCTCCCATCTGGCGACAGGGCCGCCCTTGCCCAGAGCCACTTTTTTTCGCCGCGATAACAGCGGACTTCCTTTCCAGTCGCTCCGTCCCACAGTTTGACGGTGCCGCCATACCCGGACGTGAGCAGAAACTGGTCATCTGGCGTGTACCCGATATGGGTCACGCTGCCGGCTTCGACTGCCATCCACGACCGGATCACCTGCCCGGTGGCCATATCCCACACCCGAACGGTCCCATCCCCACCGGCGGTCGCGGCTTGCTTGCCGTCCGGGGTCAGGGCGACCATCAGGATCCCATCGGAGTGCTCGTCGTGCCGGTGCAATTCCCGCCGGGTCGCCACGTCCCACAACCGCACCCGGCCGTTCGTGTCGGCCACCGCGAGCGTCTTCCCGTCCGGGGCAAACGCCAATCCCTGAACCCAGGGCCTCCTCCGTGGCCCGGGCGGGTCGAGTTCGACCACCTTCCCGGACGTTGCGTCCCACAGGAATGGGCCTGAGTCCTGCCCACCTGATGCCAGAGTTTTCCCATCGGGGGAAACAGCCAAAGACAGAAGCATCCCAGGGGCCGTCGAGAAGGTCTGGACCGCGGTGCCGGTCTGGAGAGCCCATCGGCTGATCGTGCCCGGTCTTTTGTCATTCCCCCACGGCATGGAGCCATCACACCCGACCCAGAGAGATTGCCCATCGTTTGTGAACACCACGAGCCGTGGGGTGCCGGGTTCAAACTGTCCCACCTCCTGCCCTGTGGCGGGATTCAGCAGATGCACCTTCTTGCCAGTTGCAACCGCGAGCGTCTGCCCGTCCGGCGAGAAGGACAGCCCGCCGACACCACCTTCAAATTTCACCGATTGGTGGATGGTGTGAGTCTTGATGTCCACAATCTGGAGAGTCCCGGAGTCGGTTCCAACCGCCGCTGTCTTTCCATCCGGAGCAATCCCAACGGACCGTACCCAGTTCGAATCACCAGGAAGCATGCTCTCGTCTGTCCAATCTCTCGCCTGGGGGGTCGACCTGTCCCAAAACGTGAATTGCCCGGTCTGATGGTCGACTCCTTGTGACCCAACTGAAACGAGTGTCTTCCCGTTTGGGGTGAACGCGAGCCCAAAGTGGTGCCCACGCAACGCGACCATTCGGGAGGGCTTTCCAGGGCCGGCAGGAGTTGGATCTCTCCGCATGAGTGAGGTGATCGGTTTACCCGTTTCCGCCTCCCACAGCATGATCCGGCCGAAACCGCCGGAAGCAATCGTTTTGCCGTCCGGGGAGTAGGCGATCGAGTGGAGCTGCCCACCATGCCGGAACCGGACGGTCCCGAACCGGGCGACCGCCCCGTCGGGTAGCGGATCGCCGTATCGGTCGAGCGCCGGTCTGGGTTGGGCGACTTCGGCAGGCGGCGGGTTGGCAGGCTTCGCGGGCTGAGAGGGGGGGTCAGCGTCGACCGGGGCGATCACCCCGAACCCGATCCCCGCGGCAGCTACAGCGGCCGTGACCACGACCGCAGACAACATTGTCCAGGGTGCAAATCCCACGACGGCGGAGCGAGCAACCGGAACGGCCGCATCCGCCCCTGCCTGGACCACGGTCAGGGCGGCGAGCACGGCTGATCCCGCGAAACCACGCTGGGCGAGTCGGGCAGCCAGGCGGTCGCGACCGGCATCGAGTCGACGCTTCAGTGTGGTGAGCGAACAGCCGAGCCGGGCCGCTGCCTCGGGTCGGGTCGAGCCGTCCCAGTAACACAGCACGAGGGGCAAGCGTAATTCGTCGGGCAAACGAGCCAGTTCTTTGGCCACGGTCGCACGAACTTCGCGGAGAGTGAGCGTGTCGAGCGGGTCGGCCAGTGGTTGCGGTGGGTTGGCATGGCTCTCATGGGCGGTCCGGCGAGCGGCGGCGGTGCGGGCCTTGAGAGCGAGTCGGCGGGCGGTCTCGAACACCCACCCCGCGGCCGATTCCCGGCTGGCAACAGCCGAGGCATTCCGGGCCAGCAGTGCAAGAGCCGTTTGGGCAACGTCATCGGCTGCGAACGGGCACACCTCGGCGGCCGCCCGCTGGGCCAACCCCGCATGTCGGCGGACGAGTTCATCGAACGCGTCGGGATCGGCTCCATCGAGATAACCCTGGAGCAGATCCCGATCGGAACGGGCCGACGGGGTAAGCCGAATCAGACGAGACAACGCGGTAGACATGGGATCGCTCCAGGGGCCTCATCCAGTATGCCCGGAGACGATCACAAAGGGCCACAATTTTGGAATGATCACTCCCCGAGCCGACGGGATGCCGCTTGCGCGGTCCGTGTCAGCATGGCGTACGGATCGCCGTCGGCGAGTGCTTTCAGCACTCGACGGGCTTCTGGGGTTCCGATTGCTTCCAACACCCCCACCGCCCGGACCCGCCGGAGATTCTCGGCATTGAGCTTTGGCCACGGCCCTGGAGCTGACCGGAGGATCTCGGTGAGCCTCTGCCGAGCCTCGGCTGATGGCGATTTTGCCAGCGCTGCGGTCAGTTCGGCGGAGTCGAGCTCGACCCGTCTGCTGAGATCGCGGCTGGCTGCTTCGCGTGTTTGGAAATCCGGGGAGTCAAGTTCGCCAATGAGTGTCGCGGTTGTTCGCCTTTCCGCTGGCTTTGGCACCGGCTTGAGCTTTTCGCCGAGCATCCTCACGGTGGCGAACGGGTCTGCGGCCAAGGCCCAGGCTGCTTGATGGGCTGCACGCGCATTATCCGAAGCCAACATGTCCCATAGCATGGTGGGATGGGCGTTTGCCAGCGGCATTGGTGTGACATCCCAGACCAGAGCGGTGCTGTCATCGTGGGCTGAGACCAACCGCTTGCCATCCGGCGTGAATGTCAACCCGTTCACGATCCCAGCACCACTCTGAAACACCCGCACCACACGACCAGACGCCACTTCAATCAATTGGATTTCATCATCGGTAGCGGTGGCCAAGTAGCGGCCATTGGGACTGAAGGCGGGCCAGGTACTGTCTTTGATCCGACGATCGCTGAGTTCCTGGCCTGTTACGATATTCCAGAAACGAGTTGACTCTGCTTTCTCATCATCACGATAGATTCCTACAGCTATCACCCGACCGTCCGGGCTGATCGCTCCACCATACCCTGGTCGCCCGATCTCGATCTTGTGGATCTGCCTTCCGGTTGCCACGTCCCAAACTCGCATTGTTCGGTCGTCGTAGAATGGCCCTCCGAGTTGCTGATGCGTGTCGGCAGCGCTGACAAGTCGTTGCCCATCTGGGGAGAACATTAGCAGAGATAGGATGCTGATGTGGCCTTTCAAGTCGCGGATTGGGCGACCTGTGCTGGTCTCGTAGAGGGTGATCGACCGAAACTCTTCACCTTGACCAGTCGCAGCGACCAACCGGCCGTCTGGCGAGAGGGCCGCCCGTGCATAGCCAGGATCGTTTCGAAACCGGCGGATTTCCTTCCCGGTTGCCGCATCCCACAACCGGACCGTCCCATTCCACCCCGCTGTGAGTAGGGATTGACCGTCTGGGGTATAGACTATCGCGTTGACGCTTCCGATTTCATCCGCGGACCAGGATCGAACCGCCTTTCCGGTGGTCACGTCCCAGATTCGAACAATACCGTCCCACCCCGAGGTTGCAGCGAACGTACCATCCGGGGAGAGTGTCGGCGACAAAATCCAACTGGTGTGGGCTTCGTGCTGGTGCAATTCCCGCCGAGTGGCCACATCCCACACCCTCACCCGGCCCTCTGAATCAGCAACCGCGAGCGTTTTCCCATCCGGGGCAAACGCCATCTCCTCAACTCCCGTTCTCATTCGCAGCCCGGTCTCGAGTTCGATCGCCTTGCCTGTCCCCACATCCCAGAGGCACGGCCCCAACAACTCCCCACCTGATGCCAGGGTCTTCCCATCGGGTGAAGCCGCCAGAGACGAAAGCTTGCCCGGGGCGGTTTCGAATCTCTGAACCTCGGTGGCGGTCTGGAGATCCCACCGGATGATCGTCCCGGGTTGTTTGTCAGGCATCCAGGCAGGTTTGCCACCACCTCCGATCCAGAGAGATTTCCCATCTGGTGCGAACAGGATTTTTCGGACATTGTCGCGCAAGATTCGTTTTAATTCAATCGCTGCCGTAACATCAAATAGAATAACGAAATCTTTGGTAGTCGCGACAGCAAGTGTCTTTCCATCTGGGGCAAAAGAGAGTGCGGCCACACTGCCTTCCACCTTTTTCGTCCATTGAATGGCATGGGTCTCGGAATTGATCACTTCTAGAGTTCCAGAGCGGGTTCCTACCGCTAACATCTTGCCGATCGGCGAGACGGAGAGAGTCTGCGAAAAATCGTCGAGTCGCCTGGGTGATGATGTCAGCTTGCGACCGGCGAGGTTCCAGAAGAGGAGATGTCCCTCGTCAAGCTCGGACCTGGGTGCCCCTACCGATATCAACTCTTTACCGTTTAGTGTAAACGCAAGCTCAAATGTAAGTCCATGCCATCGCTCCGTTTCAGGTGCTTTCTCATCACCTCGGAGAACCTGCCCCTTCCGGGTGAGAGGGGCTATGAGTTTACCAGTTTCGGAATCCCATAATCTGATTTGATCAAATCCGCCTGTGGCGATCGTTTTTCCATCCGGTGAGTAGGCGATCGTTTTCAGTCCTCGACCATGCCGGAACCGGACGGTCCCGAACCGCGTGATCGCGCCTTCGGGGAGCGGATCGCCGTAGTGATCAAGCGCCGGTCGGGGCTGAGCAATCTCGGCAGGTGGTGGCGCAACAGGCTTTTCGGGCTGAGAGGGTGTATCCGCACTGATCGGCGCGGATACGCCAATTCCGATACCCGAAGCAACGATACTCGCTGCGACCACGATCACGGAGAGCATATTCCAGGGTGCGAATCCCGCGACAGCCGAGCGCGCAACCGGGATGGCCGCATCTGCTCCAGCCTGGACCACCGTCAGGGCGGCGAGCACCGCGGACCCCGCGAAACCACGCCGGGCGAGCCGGGCCGCCAGGCGGTCCCGACCGGCATCGAGTCGACGCATCAGCGTGCTGAGCGAGCATCCGAGCCGGGCCGCTGCCTCCGGTCGGGTCGACCCGTCCCAGTAGCACAGTACCAGCGGCAAGCGTAAGTCGTCGGGCAACCGGGCGAGTTCCTCGGCCACAGCCGCGCGGACTTCGCGGAGGGTGAGCGTATCGAGCGGGTCACTCGGTGACTGAGGCGGGATGGCCTGGGCCTCACGGGCCGACCGGCGAGCGGCGGCGGTGCGGGCCTTCAGAGCCAGACGGCGGGCGGTCTGGAACACCCACCCGGCAGCCGACTCCCGGCTGGCCACAGCCGCGGCATTCCGGGCCAATAATGCGAGGGCAGTCTGAGCGGCGTCTTCGGCCGCGGCCGGGCACACCTCGGCAGCCGCCCGCTTGGCGAGCCCCGCATGGCGGTGGACGAGTTCGTCGAAGGCGGTGGGATCAGTACCGTCGAGGTGGGCTCGCAGTAAGTCCCGGTCGGAACGGGCCGACGGGGTGAGCCGAATCAGTCGCGACAGGTTAGCGGGCATGGTATGGCTCCGAGGGTCTTACCCAGTATGCCCGGAGCGAACAAGGAAGTGTCACAATTCCGGTGGTCACGGCAGAGATCACACCTCTCCTCCCCCTTCCTTTCCAGGGAAGGGGGTTGGGGGGTTAGGTTCTTGCCTCCACAACCGTTCGAAATGCCTGGATTGTCTGCCGGGCGGCCGCGTTGGAATCCGGGAGGGGGAGGATCTCGGCCGACAGATAGCCGGTGTAGCCAATCTCCCGCAGTGCGGCGATAACCGGTGTGAAGTCGGTGTGGCCCATCCCGGCCGCCCGACGGTTCGAGTCGGCGAAGTGGACATGCCCGACGAACCCGTCGGCGGTTCGGATGGCGTCTGCCAGATTCGCCTCTTCAATATTCATATGATAAAGGTCGGCGAGCAATCTGACATTAGATGTCCCTAGCCCTTTGAGCAATTGAACCCCGTCACCGAGCCGGTTGATCAGGTTGGTCTCGTACCGATTCAGCGGTTCGTAGAGCAGTGGGAGACCGTACTTGGCCGCGTAGAGGCCAAGATTCAGGAGGGCCTGGGACAAGTAGCCGAGGGCTGTCTCGCGAGTCGTCCCGTCAGCCCACCGACCCTGCATCGATCCGATGATCACCGGGGCATCAAACACCGCAGCGAAATCGATCAACGACTCGACAAACGCCATCGCACGCCCGTGAACGCCTGGGTCGGCGGTGGTCAGGGTCAGTTTGTGCTTGACCCACCCTGCACCGGTCCCGACCGCCGCAACAGCCAGCCCAGTGTCGGCGAGGACGGCCCTCAAGGCAACCGTGTCGATGGCGTCTGGGCCGGGCGGGAAAATCTCGACCGCATCAAACCCAAGCTCTTTTGCCGCTCGACACCCGGCCGCGAGGTCGTCCCAGAACACAAACGGTCCGCCACGAGCTTCCGGGACCAATGAGATCGTGACAGCACTTTTCATTTGTGTTTGGTGTTTAGTGTTTAGTGTTTAGTTTTTGGTCGTGTGACAGGTGGAACCGCAGTCGATCTGTGTTTGGGATCTGACGACATTGCCCTTCGCCACCCAGGGCGTTGCCCTGGGCTGAGAACTCTCAGCCTTTCAGGCTGAAAACCAAACATCAAACACTAAATGCTAACTTCGTACCAGCGCGGCGTAATCGGCCAGGAGTTGCTGGGTGACCGGCCCGACTGGATACTCTCGGGCGTCGATCATTCCGACTGGTTGCACCTCGACGGCCGTGCCGGTGAGAAACACTTCGGTCGCGCGCGCGAGTTCATCCGGCCAGATTTCCCGCTCGATCACCTTGATCCCCCTCTTCTGGGCCAGCGCCATCACGGTTTGCCGGGTGATCCCGTTCAGGATGCACTCGATGGTTGGGGTGTGGAGTTCCCCGCCGATGAGGAGGAACAAGTTGGCTCCGGTGGCTTCGGAGAGCCGTCCCTTGTAGTCGTGCATCAGGGCGTCCTGATAGCCGGCCGCAAGGGCCTCGTCCTTGGCGAGAGTACAGATGATGTACAGACCGGCGGCCTTGCTCCCGGCCGGGGCCGATTCCGGGCTTGGCCGCTTCCACCGGCTGGTCACGAGCCGGATCGCTTTCTGCTCGTAGTAGGCTCCCCAGGGGAATGCCGCGATTGCAACGTGAACATGGGTGCCCTTGGCCGACACACCAATCACCTCGGCTCCCCGCCATGCGAGTGGGCGGACGTACCCCGACTCCAGCTTGTTCTCGGCCACCACCTGCCGGGTCGCGGCGTCGAGTTCCGCCACGGAATAGGGCAGGTCGTAGGCGAGCATCTTGGCCGATTTCACGAGCCGGGCCGAGTGCTCAGTCAGCTTGAAGACCTTCCCGTTGTAGATTCGGGCACCCTCGAACACAGCGTTCCCGTAGTGTAAGCTGTGGGTCAAGACGTGGACCTTGGCTTCCCGCCACGGGACCAACTGACCGTTGAACCAGATCACGCCATCGCGGTCGTCGAGCGGGAGGGTGCTCATAGGGAACTCCTTCGGAACCCGTCGCGTGTGGGGGAGGGCGGCCACAGCCGACAGCGACAGGGTGAATTCCATGATAGCACCGGCCGACCGACTCGACACCCGCCAAGGCCGGGCGAAAGCGTGCCCTCGTGGGGATTCATTCGACGTGAAAGTAACCCAAACGATAAGGCGATAGCAGATGGAGAATCACCATCCGTCAGGGACAGCCGGGCCGTCCTCTTATGTTGAAAATTTCAGGTTTAACCAGTTTATAGTTGAAGAGGTTTGGTGTTGTCGCGAGCCTGTTTCTGGGCTCACTGTCTTCAACTTTAAACTCTGAATTGCTTAAACCTTAAACTTGAAGATTTCAATCACTACCAGGCGTCTTCATCCGGAACTCGGTGCGGGCGAACGACAGCGCCGACAGCACCGACACGACCAGCCCGACCCCCAGGAGTATCAGGACGCACTCGCCCGATGAGGGGAGCTTTTCCAGATCGTCCATGCTCCAGGTCACCTTGCAGGTGCGGAGTTCTTCCGGGGGCAAGTCCAGCCATCGTAGTGTGAGTGTCCGGACGTAATAGACCACCGTCAGCGCACGGCCCACGAAGTTGATGTTCGCCAGCACACCCTCGATCGCGACGATGTAGACGATGCCCGCGAGTAACGACCGTCGGGTGAAGAGTCCCAGGAAGCCGAACAGCGAGCAGTAACCCACCTGGGCCAGGGCCATCACGACGACGGTTCGCCCAGCTCGGGGCAGGGCTTCGTTCCAGAATTCCGGTGTGCCTGCGTAGATTGCCAGGTAGAGAGTCATCACCCCGCACGCGACCAGAGTGGTGGTCACGCACCACGTCGCGAGCAATTTCGTGAGGTACAACTGCCACCGCGGCACTGAGCGCAAGAGCAAGTAGGTTAACGTCTGCTCCTCGACCTCATCCGACACCACGCCCGCAGCGTAGAGCAAAGCCGTCAATGGTGCCAGGCCGTGGGGCAGCAGGACGAAGACGAGAGCCAATTCCAGCGCATCGCCTGGAGCGGGTCTTGCGAGGTTGCGGAGAATCAGCGCGAGCACACACGGCAGCAAGTACAGGACGCCCAGCACGAGCACCCGCCGACCGTGCGTGTGCTGACGCACCGTGAGCATGAACAGTGCTGCGAGCGCGGACAATGCACCCGACGATCCGCGGCGTAAGGGCGACACTTCCACTGCGGTCATTTGTTCACCAGATACTTGAACACGGCTTCCAGGTTATCGTCCTCCGAATAGACCTCGCGGAGGGCGACACCATCGGCCAGGGCCAGAGCTGGCAGGCGAGCGTAGAAAGTGTCGGGCTGGCGTGTCTCCACCATCAGGCCCGACTCGCGGTCCAGGAACTTGATGCCGTCCACATCGGGACAGGTCGAAAGTTTGGCCGCCAGGTCGCGGAACTTGTCGCAGACCAGGACAATCCGGTGCGGGTGCTTGTCGATGAGGGCACGGATCTCACGGACATTACCCTCGGCAACGAGCCGGCCACGGTGGAGGAGCACGACCCGCGACGTCAACGCCTGGATTTCGTGGAGAACGTGGCTCGACACGAGTACGCTACAGCCGGCAGCCGCTAGCCCGCGGACGACTTCGATCATGTCACGGCGGGCGACCGGGTCGGTGCCCGTCAGTGGCTCGTCGAGGAACAGCACCTGCGGCTCGTGGACCAGTGCCTGAGCGAGTTTTGTCCGTTGCCGCATCCCCTTCGAGTAACCCCGAATCGCCCGGTTCATGTTCTCCGTCATTCCCACCTGATCCATCGCACGGTCTGCCGCCGCAGTCGCCTCTGGGCGGCTCATTCCACTCAATCGTGCGCAGGTGCGGACGAAATCGTGGCCGGTCATCCACTCGTAAAACGCATCCTGCTCGGGGCACAGACCGACGAGTCTGTTCAGCGCTGGGTTGTCCCACACATCCTGCCCGAGCACACGCACAGTGCCCTGACTCGGCCGCAACTGACCCGTGGCCAGTTGCAACAGCGTCGATTTGCCGGCCCCGTTGGGGCCGAGCAGACCGGTGACGCCCGCGGGAATGTGCAGCGTCAGCTTGTTCAGGCCAATGACGTTGCCATACCACTTGGAAACGCCATCGAACGCGATGATGGGGGTCATTTCAGCCTATCCAGGGACTTCACTCGTCGCGACAGCACGAATACCGACAGCAGCCACACCCCGGCCAGCGTGCCGGCCGACCAGGACCAGGGGAACTGCAAGACCATGCTGTCGGCCAACATTCGGTTGTTCGGTGGCCCGCTCGAACCGGGACCGCTTCGGCCGCGTGTCATCGCACCCATCATCGCCCGAGGTCTCTCGGTGGCCTGCCCCAGAGTGACCCAGGCACTATCGGTGTCGAGCAGCCAGTCACCAAGGCGATCGAGGTTTGTTCCGTATGACAGGACCGGCCGCCAGTCGGTGCGTGCCAGGGCAATGCGGTTCTCTGCTGCCTGGCCGTTCAACTCGCCGAATGCTTCTGACCACTCGCCATACCACTGCTGCTGGGCTTTCTCCGCCGGGGTCATTGCGGGATTCTGCTTGCCCGGTAGAGGAGGTGGCACGCGCATGATGGGATATCGCCCACGCATTTCGACACCCGGGGGCGGTGGATTCTCCCGCAACCACCGATCCATCCCCTCCTGGACGATCTGACGGCGCTCGATGTCGCCGTGAATGCCAATGAGGGCCGTACTGACGATGTGGCTGAGAAAGATCAATCCCGCCCAGGCCAGGCCAACGTAGACCGACCGCCGGGACAGCGACGACAGCGCCAGCATGAGCGTGCCTGCCGAGATGGTGATGATGAGCCCGTACAGGATGCCGGACCAGAGGAGCCTGTGAGTATCGCGGACGACGCTGAGATCGAGGCTGAAAGCCAGTCCGAGGACGTAGGCACCGACCGCGGGCACGATAACTGTGGCCGCGAGGAAAAAGCCGATGACGCCGAGCTTACCAAGGAAGTAGTCGATTCGGCGGACCGGGCGTGAGAGGTACAGCGGCAGGGCGTTAAACCGCAGGTCGCGGCTGACAAGGTTTGGACCCACGAGGAGCACCAGGAACAGCGAGAACAAGAGTTCCGTCTTGAAGAAATACGAGTAGGCGATGGTCCAGACAGCAGTGCGGTAATCGCGTGGCTGGGCGATGATCTCGGGCGGCAGCACCCGCTGGAGGAAGGCCAGGACCGATTCAGAGCGTTGCTCCAGGAGGCCCCAGAAGGTCAGGAACAAGATGAGGCCGATCGCGGGGAGCCAGGCGAGGAGTAACAGCAGACGGGTGACCCGGCCCTGGAGATGAGCACGCACGCCGTGCCGGGCCACCGCCAGCCACCGCCAGGTGTGCCCGGAAAGTTCGCCCTTCCAGTGCTGATAGCCCTGATCGAAGATCGGCATGGTTACTTTCCCACCGCTTCGAGGAATACGTCTTCGAGCGAACTGCGGTGCGGCCGGAGGTGGCGAATCTGCTCACCGAGTTCCGCAGCGATCCGCCAGAGCAGGTCGGGTGTTTGCCCTTCCGGCAACTGGACCTGGAGGACATCCTCGTGGGATTTGGCATCGCCGCCCGCGGCTCGCAGTCGGGCCAGGAACGGTTCGGTGTCGCCCTTGAGGCGGACATCGAAAGCCCGCGGGTGGGCCTGCTTCATCTCCTGGATATTGCCCTGGGCCAGGAGTCGACCACGGCCGAGAACTAGAACGTGATCGCAGACCGCCTCCACATCCGGCAGGAGGTGGCTGGAGAAGATGAGGCTCATCCCCTTGTTGTGGGCGAGGTCGCGGGCGAGTTCGATCATCTCCTGCCGCCCGGCGGGGTCCATGCCGTTGGTCGGTTCGTCGAGAATGAGCAGTTGCGGATCGTGAACGATGGCCGCGGCCAATTTGAGCCGCTGTTTCATGCCGGTGGAGTACGATTCGACCGGGCGGTAGCGGGCCTCGTCGAGTCCGATGTAGTTGAGCACTTCGTGAGCGCGTTGCATGGCGTCGCTGCTGGCCATCCCGCACAGTTCGCCGGCATAGGAGACGAAGCCGACGCCGGGCACGGCCGGGAAGAGGCACTCGTCCTCGGGCATGAAACCGACCCGCTGGCGGATGTCGAGCCGCCGGGTGTGGATGTCCATGTCCAGAACGGTCCCAGTGCCAGAATCGATGCTGATGAGGCCAAGGAGAGTGCGGATGAGGGTGGTTTTGCCGGCCCCGTTGGGACCGAGCAGACCGACGGCTCCGGGGGCCGCCCCGACCGTGAGCTGGCGGAGGGCAGTAATGTGGCCGTAGGTCTTGGTAATGTTGCTCAGTTGAAAGAGCATCGGCTCTCCCGAAGGCGACCGCACGGGCACTCTCCCCCGACCCGCATCTCTGCGAAGCCGCCGAGTGCAGGAGAATCGCACAAGGGGAATACGCTCGCGGGCGGCGGACATTTTGCCCGGCGAACATTTTTTTCGCGAGTCTCGCATCACCACCAAGGACGAACCGGGCCGCGGGTATGACCCACGGCCCGGTCGATCCATCGGGGGAATCTACTTCTCGACCTGGGACGTCGAAGGCTCACGGGACCGCCGGTGATCCGGATCATGATCATCNNGATGATCATGATCCGGATCACCGATAGCGGTCCTGGAACAGCCTTCGCCGAGACGGATGGCAAGCGAAACGCTCGGACGACGCAACATCGTCCTGCCGCAAAGCGGCGAGCTAGACGGAGTACCCCGCTGGATGTGATGAGGTTACCCGGTGGTGGGAGCGGAAGCAAGCAAGAATCCCGTACTGTGAGCCGATTGCGCCTCTCGGAAGCATTGGAAATGCAGGGGCAAATCGATGCGGCCAAAAATCTTACCCCAACTCTGCAAGGGTTGTTGTGCAGTTTTGGTCTCTTATCGGCCCAGAACTCGGATTTTTACCCCATGCTCCCAAGATTGAGGATAATCGTTGCGACTCGTTGTAAGCCCTGGTCCTGCTGACGGTTAGAAACTCATCGTTTGGTCTATGCGGTTATGGCGTAATTACACGCCAATCATTTTCCCTGGGATTTCCAACAGCGCAAGCGGCTCCCATACTGTCCGCGGTCTCCCGGCCAGCTACACACGCAAGGAGCAGGCCCGTCCTCGGTGCAGCCCATCTCGGACGGCCGTCCTCCAAGTCCACTCGCAGCAGTGTACTCTTATGACTACACTATCCCCACTGGCCGCCTCGGCAAAGAGGGGGGAAGGCGGTCCTATGGACTAGTCCCTAATACACGTGAATGATCTGCTGCGAGCATTCTGTCGTTGGTGCTCGACGGGGCCAAATCCTTCCTATAAAGTGCAAGACATTGAGACAATGTCGGTGATAGGCCACAAATGCAAAAAGAACCTCGTGCATTACTGCCCAATCTATCATGACAGAGCTACTATTACGGAGCCCAATCCATCATGACAGAGCTATCATCACGGATCGCCATCGTTGCCGGAGACGTGACGATCGATTGGAACCTGGCCCGGGGTCCCGGCGAGGGGAGGCAGGGACTCATTGAGACCTGGGACGACCAAGCCAAAGCCCGCATGTACTGGCAGGGCGGCGGCGCGGCGTTGCTGGGTGAACTCATCCAAAAAGTGGTCGACGGACTTCCGGACTCCGAGAAGGCGAAATGGCAGGTGATCAGGCCCGACCTTTCTCAGGAGGAACTGCGCCCAAGAGACCCGCGATTTGCGCACTCTCATGCACTGTGGGCACCGTTCGATAACGGAATCTGGCGTGTCCAGGGATTCCTTGGCCTGGACCGACCTGGACAACCGCCTTCCGCTACCCCAGCGGCCCTCCACGAATCGAAAGATACAGACCCTGTCGCAGCCGATCTGATTGTTCTCGATGACGCCGATCTTGGGTTCCGAGATCGGAGCGAACTCTGGCCCAAAGCGATCGAACGTGACAGTGAACGCGCCTGGGTTGTGCTCAAAATGTCTCAGCAAGTGGCGGAAGGGCCATTATGGGAACATCTGCTAAAGACTTGTTTCAATCGGCTCGTCGTCATTCTGACGATCACGGACCTGCGGCGGACCCAGGTGCGCATCACCCGTTGGCTGTCCTGGGAACGAACAGCGCAGGACCTTGTCCGGGAACTCTTGTCCAATTCGCTCATCCATGGCTTGACCCTCTGCGCCCATGTCATCGTTTCCTTCGGCCGTGCCGGAGCAATCCGGATGTCACGAGACAAGGACAAGTTTAAGTTCTGGCTCTACTACGACCCGGAACGGCGCGAAGGCGATTGGGAAGAGTCCTCATCGGGCAAAATGATCGGCTACACTCTCACCTTGACCGCCTCGATTGCTCGGGAATTCTTGCTCAGACCCGAAGAGCCTGACCTCGATCAAGCCATTCGATCGGGCATCGCAGCCCAGCGCAAGCTGTTCGAGGTGGGTTATGGTAAGCCTGGTAGGGAACCGGATCAGGCGGATCTGGCGTTCCCGTCACAGATTGTCGCGGAGGAGCTGGCAGGCCAGAAGCCACCGCCAGGCCAGAAGTCACCGCTTGAGTTCATCGAGCTTCAAGGGTCGCTACGTCAACCAGGACAACCGGCGGCTGACTCTGCGAAATGGTCGATCCTCTGGGCTCGGTACGACCACAAGCTCGAAGAGGAGGCCCAGGACATCGTCAAGAAGGGTGTGACGAATGCCCTGAAGGGAGTGCCCGTGGGCCGCTTTGGCGGCCTGGTGACCGTGGATCGTTACGAGATCGAGTGCCTGGGTGCCATCCAGAGCCTCGTGCGCGAGTATCTGCAGACACGGGGAAAGAAACCGCTGTCGCTGGCGGTGTTTGGCCCACCTGGTTCAGGCAAGTCGTTCGCCATCGAACAGGTGGCCCAGTTCATGAAGGACAGCAAAGAGATCAAGATCCGCGTGATCACGTTCAATTTGTCCCAGTTTGATGGTCCAGCGGGCCTGCGGGGGGCGTTTCACCAGGTGCGTGATGTGGGTCTCTCTGGGCAGATGCCGCTGGTGTTCTGGGATGAGTTCGATACCACGCTTGAACAGCAGCCTCTGGGCTGGCTGCGCTACTTCCTGTCCCCGATGCAGGATGGCACGTTCGAGGAGGGCCCAATCACGCACCCCATCGGCTCCTGCATCTTCGTCTTCGCTGGCGGAACCTGCCCCCAGATGGCGCAGTTCGGTTCGTCCTTAGGAAATGAGACAAAGCGAGCTGCTGCGAAGGTTCCGGACTTCCTCAGCCGCCTACGGGGCTATATCGACATCCTCGGGCCAGACCCGCAACCGTCGGTTCAGGGTGGTGACCCGTTCCACATCATCCGCCGCGCGATCCTGCTTCGGAGCTTGTTCGAGCGGAATACTCCCCAATTGTTCCACACTGAAGGCGAGAGCAAGATTCTCAACATCGACCCTGGGGTGCTCCTTGCCCTGCTCAAGACTCGCCGCTACAAGCATGGGGTTCGGTCCATGGAGTCGCTCATCACCATGAGTTCGTTAGCAAACCTGAAGTTCTTCGAGAGCTCCAGTCTCCCTGCCAAACCCCAGCTCGATCTGCACGTGGACAGCGCCGATTTCATGTGGTGGTTACACCTGATCAAACTCAGGCCAGAGTTGCTCGATCCCCTTGCCAAAGCGGTGCATAAGGTCTTCTGCGATGGTCTGCGCCGCGAGGGTTGGGAGCCGGGAAACGAGAAGAGCAGAGAGTCCCTAACCCACCCTTTGCTAATTGAGTACGAGAAGCTCCCGGAGGACGTGAAGGAGGCCAACCGGACGAATGCGCGGACTATCCCTCAGAAACTTGCGGCCGTCGGTTGCGGGATGGTGCCAAGACGCGAGCACGAAACCCCCTGGGTATTTACACCGGACGAAGTCGAAAAAATGGCCCAGATCGAGCACAAACTCTGGATGGAGGCTAAGCTCAAGGCAGGCTATAAGCTTGGACCAGCTAATTCCGGTGATAAGCTCAATGAGTACCTGCTGCCCTGGGACCAGGTGCCGGAGGACATAAAGCAGATCGACCGCAATCTGGTGAAGGAAATCCAACTAATATTAGAATGTATTGATTATACTGTTATCAAGTGGGAAGGCTATACAGGAGTCGATCTTAATATTGATCGAATTATACGACATTTCCCTACTTGGATACTGTCCGACTCTTTATCGATTTCCAGCGTTGCCGAATGATTCACGGGCGGGTGCAAGCAGGCGTGTTGCAATATTATTGGAGCTGGCTTCTGTGATACAGGAAGCCGCAGAGGCTGTCACATTTCAGGAGCAAGCATCGGTCTAACGGGAGAGCGAGGCTCCTGCCGACCGTGAAACTGGTGCGGCTCGGCAGGAGCCCCGCCTATCCGGTGGTGGGAGCGGAACCAAGCAAGGATCTCGGCTGATGCCGGGGAAATGCTGTACTGATCTGAGCGGACATGGGATTTTGACCGCGAATGTGCCAATTTCGCTGCGAGACCGTGGGCCAGGAGCGAGGCCGAAATCGGATATCGGGGACCAGTCGGGGGTGTTTGCCCGACTGGTCCCACGGCCATGAACACAGACCCGGCCCACTGATCCTGAAGGGGCTGGTCAGTGGGCCATCCCGCCGGCTCCGGCTGGGGGCTCGCGGTGGCCGTAGAAACTGTACAGGACGGGCATCAAGTAGCGAGTCAGGAACAGGGTGGTCACCATCCCCCCAATCACCACGATGGCGAGCGGCTTCTGGGTCTGGGAGCCGATCCGCGTCGCCAGGGCGGCCGGGACGAGGCCGAAGATCGCGGTCAGTGCGGTCATCATGACCGGCCGGACCCGGACGGCCGCCCCGTTCATGATCGCCTCCTTCAAGGGCATACCATGCGCCCGGTTCTGGTTGAAATAAGACACCAGCAACAACCCATCCATGATTGCCACTCCGAAGATCGAGACGAACCCCACCGCGGCCGACACGCTGAAGTTCGTGTCCGTCAGGAGTAGCCCCCAGATCCCGCCCAGTGACAGCGCCAGGACGTTGACCAGCACCAGGGTCGCATCAATAAAGGAGTGGAAGGCGATATAGAGCAGCAGGTAAATCAGCAGGAGGGATGCCGGAACAATGATGATGAGCCGGCCCTCGGCGTCCTGCATCTGCTCGAACTCTCCGCTCCAGACCGTCCGGTACGGCGCAACCATCAGCGGTGCCACCGCATCCTTCGCCTCGTCCACGGCCCCGGCCAGATCCCGGTCGCGGACGCTGAACTTCACCGCAATCATCCGCTGTCCTTGCTCGCGGTAGATGGTCGAGGCTCCGGCCCGCTCGAACGACCCGCTTGGGTCCGGTGCCCCATTCGGCCCGACCGGGCTCACCACATCCCGCAACCGAATCCGCGGAGTGCTGGTGATCGGGTTCGAGGTGTCGACCAGGCTTCCGGACTTTGACGGGGTAGCCTGCCCGCTGCCGGTCGACGACGGAATCAGCCCCGGCCCGGACGGTAGGACTACGGTGTTGTTGATGATGTCGATCGGAATGTCCAGGATCGACGTCTCGCTTCCTCGCCGCCAGGCTGGCAGGCGAGTGGTAATATCAAACTTCCGTTCGCCTTCGATCATTGAAGAGAACGCCTGCCCCCCGAGCGCCGATGTGATGACGTTGTTCACGTCCGCTACGCTCACGCCCCACTTCTGGCACTTGTCCGGGTCGACCCGGAATTCGAGGTTGGTGTTGCCCTTGATACTGAACACCCCGACTTCCGCGATCCCCGGGACCGACTCCAACTTATTGCGGACCTGGACCGCCAATTCTTCCAGCTTTTGAAGGTCGGGGCCGAAGATCTTGACCGAGTTATTGCCCTTCACCCCGGACATCGCCTCCATCACGTTGTCCCGGATATTCTGGGAAAAGCCCCAGTCGACCCCGGGGATGTTCCGGTCCAGGTCTGCGTTCATCTGTTTGACAATTTCGACCTTGCTCCGGGGCCGCTTGTCGCCGGTGAACCACCGCCGCCAACTCGTATCATCCATCACTTTCGGCCACTCTTTCTGGGGCCGTAACGGGACGAAGAACTCGACGTTGTAAAACCCACCAGGGTCGGTGCCGTCGTCCGGTCGACCGAGTTCGGAAACGATCGTCTCGACCTCGGGGTAGCTGGCCATAATCTCACGGGCCTTTTTGGTGTCCGCAGCGATCGTGTCGCGGGAACCGTTGAGCGGGAAAATCGCCCGGATCCACAGGTTGCCCTCCTCAAGTTCCGGCATGAACTCGCGGCCGAGCCTCGGCAAGGCGAAGATGTAGGTACCGGCGATCGTCGCGAAGAACAGTATCACGGTAATCCAACGGTACTTGAGGCACCGCTCAAGGTTGTGCAGATAGCCGTTCTTCAGGAACTTGACCAGGAAGTTGTCATCGACCGGCTTGAGGTGTCGCAAAAACAGCAGGCACAGGACGGGGGACACGGTCAAGGCCAGCATCAGCGCTCCGCCCAGAGCGAAGGCATACGTGTCGGCCATTGGCCCGAAGATCTGCCCCTCGGCCCCCTGCATGGTGAACAGGGGGACGAACGCGCAGATGATGATCGCCGTCGAGAAGAACAAGGCCCGCTCGACCTCGACACAGGCATGGAGGATACGCTGCTTGACCGGGAGGTGGGCATTCTCCCCACTACTGAGGCGGCGGTAGATGTTCTCGACCATGATGACCGAGGAGTCGACAATGATCCCGAAATCGACTGCCCCGATCGACAGCAGGTTCGCCGACTTCCCGCGGAGGAAGAGGATGGAGAACGCGAAGAGCAGGGCAAGCGGGATATTGATCGACACAATGATTGCACTCTTCACGTTGCTCAGGAACATGAGGAGGATGATACCAACAAGCACCATACCCAGGATCAGGTTCTCCTGCACCGTCTCGGTGGTCACCGCGATCAGGTCGGCCCGGTCGTAGTATGTCTCGATCTCGACTCCCGGAGGCATCCGGCCGAAGGCCGGGTCATTGAGCATCTTGACCCGTTCCTTGACGTCCTTCAGGGCGGGGAGTGTCTCCTCATTCTTGCGCATCAGGACGACGCATTCGACCTTGTCGTCTTCGTCTCGGCCAACGACCGATTTGCCGTTCGGCTCCAGAACGGGAATCGTCAAAGCAGACTGGCCGAGCCGGGTCTGATGCGAAACTTTCACCCCCTCCGCTTGGTTCGGATCCTGGCCCTGGCGAAGCCGACCACCCTCGACGATGTCTTCAAGCAGGATGGGAACGTTGTTATTCGAGGTGATGACGAGTTGACGGATCTCACGGAGTCGCCGCGCCTCTTCGGCCCGGAGGGTCTTGGACGCCTGGGCCGGATCCTTCATCCCCAGAACGAGATTGACTGGGTCAAGCCCCCCACCAAGGAGGCCGACGCTGCGGGAGTTCATCGCCACCGGTCCCTGGTTGACGATGTCCCCACCAGCGTTCGCGTTGGCGTTATTGAGAGTGCTTTGGATCTGTTGGAGGGTGATCCCATATCGACGCATCCGGTCGTAGTCGAGGTGGATCTCGTAGCGCTTGACTTTGCCGCCGCGACTGGTCACATCGATGACCCGCGAGACCCGACGGAATTCCCGCTCCAGCACCCAGTCCTGGAGGCTTTTCAGGTCGTTGAGGTTGTAGTAATTTTCCCCCCGGGGATCTTGGGCGCTGCGGAGCGTGTAGCGGTAAATCTCACCAGTCGGCGACTGGGGCGAGAGCTGAGGCGTGACACCGTTCGGCAACGGTTGAGTGAACTGAAGCCTGTTGATCACCTCCTGCCGGGCCTTCTCGTAATCCTGGGAATATTCGAACTGGGTCCGCAGGTGGGACAGCCCAAATAACGACTTGCTCCGCAGGTACTTGAGCTTCGGCATCCCGGAGAGCGTGATCTCAAGCGGCACCGTCACCTGCCGTTCCACTTCCTCGGCGGAGCCGCCGGGGTACTGGGCGACGATCTCGATGATTGGCGGCGAAGGATCGGGATATGCTTCGACGTTTACATGAATATACGCAAAAGTGCCGAACCCCACCAGCGCCAGAGCAAGACAGATGACGATCAGCGGGTTATCGAGCGCCCAGGCGATCAGTTTGTGGACCATGAATGGAGAGACCTGGTGATATGAAGGTTGTGCGTTCGCTAGCTCGGCCACTGGTGATTCATTGATCAATCATGACGGCCGGCGTAGCCGACTGTTGGTCGATCCCCTATGAGCACCTCATAGGAGAGGTCGGTTTGTGGGCTAGTTGTCGGGTTGGTCGTCCGAATCGAACACTTCGCTCCTGACAAATTCAACAAATGTGACCAATCAGGGGTGCTGCGTGTGGAACTCTCCTGCAAATCCATCCTACACGTCATAATGAGTGGCCACAGAGAACAGGGCGGCTCGTACCAGAGATGTGTCGGGGACCGCCCACTGTGACGGCCCGATTGACCCTCACAGTGAGTCATCCTCCACCTGCCGCACACCCTGCCTGATCGGGTGTGATCTCGCCACTGCGCCAAATTCCAGGCCATTTGCGTCAGGGTGGCCGGGGTTGAGTCTTCGAAACCCCGGTCAGCAGCCTCAGACGTTCGATTCCAAGCAAGACCA